>NZ_JAGGDM010000019.1:0-120237 GCF_017653625.1 Alteromonas sp. K632G | reverse complement strand
GAAGCGTAGAGCTAAATCCGGAGAATAAAAAAGAAGCAGCTTAACAGCTCAGGCGACAACTACCTTGAAAAACGCCGATTTTGTTCACCAACAAATCGGTGATTGAAATGAGAACAAGACGAATTAACTCCATATACCACCCTCCGTGACAGACGGATTTAAGGTTTGTTTAAGGCGTTTCAAATTAAGGTACAACAGATAAAAGTAAATTAGATGTCGGTAAGATAAGATAATAGGCTGGTAATTGGTTCTGAAAAATTGTTCGTGATTGTGTAAACCTCCCCCAAACTTGAAAAATTAATCAAATTCTTTGTCAACTTGATATTGCAGCGACTAACCTTCTTACCAAAGATTGGTATCTCATTGTGCAGATAGTTTCACAATGAGTCTACTGCCCCTAGAGATGGAAAGTCATTCCGTGAAGGTCCGCTCAAGACACAGAGCGGACTGTCGAATAAAGCCGAATTCTATTCATAAGGCATAGGAAGAGTTGTGAGCTACTACAATTTATCTTGTGGTTATCACGCTATTTTGTCGTATCCGCTCACCTACTCAATATATGATTTAATAAAAATTACGCTGAGGTTTATGTAGCTGTTCGATTAACGAGATTACGGGTTCAGCAATCCCTGGCTCTGGAATATTGTCTCTCGTATAAGCGACCAGCAATCGCTTCTGATCGTTAGGTTTTAAACTTGCGAAGTTAACACCTATTTCAACTTCAAATGATTTTAAAATGACAATTTCATATAGTGCAAATACCGCTTCTTCTAGCGGATTTTTAGTCTGCTCAAAATCAAACGTTAGCTGTTCATTCTTTTCTTTCATAATTTTCCTCTTTTAAGTTGGTTTCTCAACTACGTAGTAACTAGCAATGGAAAATCATTCTCTCTTTTTACAAAAAAGTATTACGCAGAAAATAAGAATAGCTAAATCATTAATAGCATTAAATTTCCCCAACGCGGAGCTAGGTAACATTGAGGTCAAGAAAATAGGAGATGACTAATATGTACACAAGACACGAGCAGTACGACTGGGCGAATGAATATATTGTTCTATTAGAGTCAGCGGAGGAACTTATTGTTTTACATCGAAATGTTATGCGTAATGAAGAGTTTGTTCTTTTAATCGGAATAAGCTCGAGTTCTGATGGAGTAAACAAGAACGAATATTTACTAGATTTTAGTGAGTATGAGAAGTTGCTCAGGCATGAACTTAAAATTCGTAGTTATCACAAGAGGCAAGACAATTATAAGCTCTTTCACGCTTTCTTCGGGCAAACAATGACTGAGTTCTTCAAGAGTATTGTGTCGTTCTGACATCTTCAGCGAAACTTTTAAGCCAGCTTTATGCTGGCTTTTTTATGCCTGGCCTAGCTAGGTAAAAAGACTTATTCCGCCACCAAAGCTCAAATAATAGGCAACTTTTTTTTAATTAGGGCGCAAATAAGATGCTTTTTTATTTTTTTTTGAAAATCTTGTTCATTTCTCGTTAAGCTAATGAAATACATACTAGAAAACACGCAAATAGAGTGTTTTTTATGCTTTTTGTAGATCGTGTCCAACTGTCATTAAGTAAATGAAAATCATACGAGAAGACTCTCAAATAGGAAAACTGGCTGACGTTTTCATTTTTCTCGAAAATTTGCAATACGCTGTTTTTTAGATAGAAAATATATCTAGAATTTATTAAACACCCCAAATATCTAGAGAGTTTTCATGCAAAAAAGTGATGTTTTTTCTGCACTACTTTACGAATTCAAAACACCTCACGTTCCAGCGCTTGAGCTTGGCGGTCGCCTGACTGGATTAGGACAAAGACAGTTCAAGACGAAGCTGAAGAAGAACGAATTTGCCCCCAGCTTTCAAAACCTCTTTCACCAGGATAGTGTAAGTCTTGATGAATTGGCCGAAGTTATTTTGCAAAGAAGAAGTGAGCATTCTTATGAGTAATAAAATATCAACAAGCCAACTCGCGTTTGAGCTATCTGTACAATTTGGTGCAATCGTCAATATACAAGACCTATCTCATTTTTTCGGCTTCAAAGCGAAATTAGATAAAGAATACATCGATGCGCTCAAACAGAGAGGTTTGAAGATTTTTAAGCTCGCTGACTCGAATAAAGCTCCACACTTAGTGCTGATGCACGATTTTCTAGAATTTATAAAAAGCCAATCGGATGAGCAATGAGAACTATGTCTGCGACTCACTTTTCAAATGATAAAAAAAGGGAAATTTTAACAAACGCGTTGATAAGGCAATTCGGGACATGTCTTATCCCTCTGGAGGCGTTATCGCTTGAGCTTTTTAGTGATAGCTGTGTTGTATCCGCAATCGGCTACACAAAAGCGCTCACGAATGAGTCTTTTAAGGCCTTCACCTTCTATGACTCAGCAAGTGCACCTAAATTTGTACTAGCGAATGACCTTTCTAAATATTTACTGCGGCCTGCTGACTTTTAATACTAAAAGTAAAAAGTTAATCACAATAAATAAAGTCATGATGCTAAAAAATAGGATCAAACGCCATTGAAAAAATGATCTATTCAGTGCTAGTTGGTACACAGAAAATCTTAAAGCTAACGATATAAGAGCTTTCTAGTTACCACTTCCACTTGCTCGCTTCTAAGACTTCGAAAATGTTCGAAAGTTACTATTAATTAAACTACCTCATCAGCTCTCTCTTTTGTCCTCTGAGTAGAGCCTAGGGAAAGAATGACTTTTACCGCTGACAACAGCTTTTCAATAATGTCTTATCTTCTCACAAAAAATTACTTAAATTAATATTATCGGGAACTTTGATACTTTTCATTGTTATCGTGTAAAACTTGTCTTCGCTCTTACTATAAATTACAGGTATTACTTTATCTGCTTTTATCGTATATTTTTTTTCTATTGATGAAGAAGGTGAAGAAAGTGTTGCTGAAGTATATTCAGTATCTAAAGTAATATCATAATTATTGATTGCAACAAGAAAGAACAAGTAAAGCTCATATTTTTCTTTTTTCGCCTCAGATATCGGCACTGTTAACCCACCTTTCTTAAAAGTGTGTAATTCAAAATATGAATCACTTATATCAAAACTGAGACTGACCGAACTTGAAGAAGAGCCATCTATCACACCAATAATAGACTGATAAGAGACTTTTCCTTGCCTCTGGGTTTGTCTGGCTATCTTAAAATTAAACGGCTGAAGGTTTAGCCTATTATAGATAAATTTATAAATCTCTGAATCTGCATCGTAGCGAAGATTATTTACTGTGTAAGAACTACCTATAAGCATTATAGGGGGTATAAGCTCCTTTGCTTTTTGTACTTTACGAGCCTGAAACTCATTTGTTGATTCGTACTCTCCTTTATCAACCAGGGTGTTGACCTGAACAGCCAGCCTTAATAGTTCATCTCCTTGGACTAGATCAGCTTTTCTAAGTAAGCCTTGTACTTCACTAAAATACCTGTCTGAATTTGCGTTATAGAGTTCAGCTAGTTTTTCACTCGTGCATGACTTATATATTTGAGAGTTATAGACATTTGAAAATTTATATTCTTTTGGATGCTCGAACGCTATATCAATCCCGAATTCGCGGTACGTGCTTACACATTCAAGAATTGCCGTACATGTGAATCGTGGGTTCCATTTTTCAAGAGCATAATCAAAGTATTTCATTCTACTTGGAGGGAAACCAAGGGCCGAACAATCCTCTCTCTCCTGCTCAGTATAAACTGGCATTTCTCTTATAGATTGTTGTTGAGGAACGGTTTGAACTATACAACCGCTTATGCCAAAAAACAAAGTCGCGAATGTTAAAGCCTTCTTTTTTAGCATTATCTGAGCTTCCTGCCTAAATAGTTAACTATATTTGGATAAACCTACACTATGAAAATAATATAAGCTACTTAATCTAGAAATTACTAGCGCAAAATTTGGTTACACCTTGCTAACTTAGTATTATGAAAATAGTGCTACGGATAAACTAAATTATATTTTAGCTTTCGCAGTTGCCTTTTCACTAAATAATCTGAACTAACAATATTGCGAAAACGAAAAACGGGCACAAAGTGCCCGTAAATCGTTTCGATTTATTCATCCTCCATGTAGCGTAAAAGAACAGTCGCAGACAGCGCGAAAAAAAGCGATCCTACAACGCAAACACAGTGGTAATAAAAATAATCATTAAACTCTAAGTCAGCCTCTGCAATTGATTTCCATCGAAGCGCCACAGAAATACATTCGTGTGCCCATGGAAATAGTGTGAATGCGAGAAATATATAACCTAGTTTCATACAACTATTCGCACACCGGATTAGTGTGTTAAACATACTTTCTTTTTTGATCTTCATAGTGCTCTCCGTTTTAGTCCTAAAATTATTTAGGCTCATAGAGGGGAAACTATGAAGCTCACAAGTGAGCAGTGCAGATTTTGAAATATGCTTCGATGCAAACTAGCAATTGCAGCATTTCTCAGTATATTGATGTATTAGTCCTCTAACGGGGGGACCAAATAGGGGAATTGGGGTAAAGACCTTTAGATAAACGCTATATAAAACAACACTCGAGATGATTCAACCAGCCCAATCGAGCATTGGGGCAATGGAGAACTTACGATTTAGTGGAGCGAAAGACAAGAAGTCACCTCAATATTATATAGATAAGTAGCGTTTGCTTGTTTTAGAGACTAATACTTAGTCTATAAACATTTCGCTGAATCCCGTTATTTTACTACTGTAATGGTAAAGGTTAAAGCTGTTCGGTCATATCAGCAGCAAGCTTTATCGCCAAAGTAAAAAACACATTTAAAACTAATGTGTTATTTCAAATCGCACCTTTACACGCTATGGTAGAGAAAAGAATAAAAAGCATCCTATTTTTCTATTTAATGGGCTTATTTACTAAGCCCAGTTCAGAGGTTTGATGTGAACGCAGTTATGTTTATGCCCAAGGGAGATTTTTTGCATGGCAAATAAACCATCTAAAAATGTGGAAGCCGAACCCGACGATTCGCAAGCGGGTAACGAGCTTACTCAGTTAAGAGAGATACTTTTTGGTCAAACTAATCGAGCATTCAAGGCAGATTTGGCCAGCTTAGAATCTCGCATAAATGACAACTTTGCTACGTTGAATAATCAGCTAGAAGTTCAGTTTAACGACATTAGAAAGCTCATCGATAACCAAGTTCAAGATTTGTCACATCGACTTGAAGGGGCGAATAGCTCGAACAGTAATGTTCAAAATCAGCTTCAAGCCACCACTGATAAACTGCAATCAGAACTTGAAATAGCCGAAACCTCTGCCAAGAATGATAACGATGCCCTAGAAGCACATGTGGTCAAAGAACTAGATTCCTTAGAGAATGTATTTAGTAAACGTCATCAAGAGCTACTCGAGCGTCTGCAGCAGGTTACAAGTGAACTATCAGAAACGAAAACTGATAGAAAGACGCTGGCGAACTTGCTTTCCACCATGGCTTCGAACTTAGCAACTGACCAGTAGCTGTAAATGGAAGACAACGAGCTTTCTCCTGAATCGAAGGATAATTCTCTTGATCAAATCAGAGCATTAATACTTGGCCAGGATGACAAATATGTTCAAGAAATAGTAAAACGCAATGCCAAAGAAGTGGTAGGCGGTATTGTTTCTGAAGCATTACACGAAAGGGAAAGCAAAGACGGCTCGGTGAATAAAGTGCTGGTGCCGCTGGTTGAAAAGTCACTGCATCGTTCAATTGAAGCAAACAGCGATAAAATCGTAGGCACGTTATACCCCCTTGTCGGCACCTTGGTTCGTAAAGCAGTATCGTCATTCTTAGTCGATTTCGTAGAAAGAACCAACGCACTTATCGAAAACAGCCTTAGCCCTAAAAGTGTTTCGTGGCGTTTTAAAGCGTGGCAATCTGGTATTAGATATTCTGATTACGTCGCATCTCAAGTCTATCAATACCAAGTTCAGCAGCTTTTTGTCATTCATCGAGAAACCGGTACGCTGCTGCATACTATTTCCTCTGATCCTGAGCGTAGTAAAGACGCTGATCTTATTTCATCAATGCTGGTTGCCATTAATGATTTTGTTGCTGATGCATTTCAGTCGCAAGAGAATGAAGCCGAAAACGAATTAGGTGAAATCAAAACCGGTGATTTCACACTGCTTATAAAAATAGGGCCGCAGGCCATTTTAGTTGCCGCAGTTGTTGGCAGTGTTCCGCCAGATATTAGAAGTCGATTGCAGCAAGCACTAGAAGAATTCCATCAGTTTTATCAGGTTCCATTGCAAGAGTATCAAGGCGACAGCGCGCCTTTTGCGGGTTGTGAAACCTTACTGAACGACTGTTTAATTAGCGCGAAGAAAGGTGAAGCGAAAGGTAAGAAAAAAAGACTTATTGGTGGTGTTGTTATCGGCATCGTACTGCTGCTTTTAGCTTATCTTGCATTTTTACGAATAGATTTATCGATACTACAAAGCATGATAAGAGATTTACCTCCTCCAGCTGGTATAGTGCTTACTGACACAGCCGTAAAAGATGGCAAGGTGCAAGTGCGCGTACTACGCGATCCTCATATGCAATCATCCCTTGCGTGGTTAGAAAGCCAAGAAATCAACACCAGCAAAGTGACTATTTACGAAGAGCCCTTTGTGTCGCTGCAAAAAAATGTCGTTATCGACAAAGTATCATCCTTGATGGCAACAACGAATAACGCTCTCACCGCCATTTATAGTGAAAATGATGTATTGTTTCTGAGCGGTGAGATGACGATTGATGCATTACGTTCATTCACACGTGATCTTCGAGCAATACCTGGTATTTCTCAGTTAAAACCTGATCTTTCTGGTATTGATATTGTCGATGGGGTACGTGCAAATACAGAAGAACTTAATACTGCGGTTATAAATGACCTTGTGGCAAGAATTTCTTCAACACATTTACCGTTTGCAATTGCACAAGAGAACCTAGATTCTGAGCAATTAGAAGTAATAGAACAATTAGGTCAAGAGTTGTTCCAGTTGCAGCTACTCGCGAAGCAGCTTAATCTGTCAGTTGCGGTCTTTATTTTGGGTGCAAGTGATAATTCAGGTAGCTCTGCACGCAATCTTGCCTTAAGCAAATTAAGAGCTAACAACGTGAAAGAAGCGCTGCTACCCATGAAGGTTGACCCTAGCATTCTTTTTCCAATAGGGCTTGGCCAGTTATCTTTAAGTGAGGGTTCAATGGGACGAACTGTATTTATGAATGTTTTGCTATCTGACTCGCAGACTTCAGAGGTCGACGCACAGTGATTCAAAAAAAGGTATGCATCTTAGGCCCTACCGGTGTTGGTAAAACGAGCCTTGTTAAACAGTTCGTCGAAAGTATTTTCTCTGAAAAATATAAAACGACAATCGGTGTTAAAATCGATAAAAAACAAGTTAACAAAGATGGCCGAGGTGTGCAGTTGCTACTGTGGGATCTTGAAGGTATTGATAGATATTGCGGGTTCAACCCACGCTATTTGCGAGGCGCAAGTGCCTATATCATCGTGGTCGATCAAACTCGCTCTCAGTCATTATTAGAAGGTATAGAAATCCTCGAGATGGCTAGGGAACACTACCCTGATATTCCGGCTTTCTTCGTGGTCAATAAAACCGACCTCCCTTCAAGCTGGCACTGGAGCGAAGAAGAGCTTGATTCCTATGCGAAGAAGTTTACATCACTGACTAAAACCAGTGCGAAGACAGGCGAAAATGTTGAAGAACTCTTCAGTACAATTGCGTTTTGGTAGGAGTTACATATGGATATACATCTTCTTAATGCGCTAGGGATTACAGACTGCGCTATATTTAAGAGTACAACGAGCCTTCTGTGTCTTACACCTGATGTTTCGTGGCTTCATAAAATCGTCTCTCTGGACGATGACGATAAGATTAGGCCAGATGCATTCTCTTCCATTTTTCTAAACGATTTTATGACTGACGCCAATGAGATTTGGCGAAGTGACAACATTAATACCCTATCTTCAGGTTTTTGGACTGAAGAAAACAAGAATCAAGTACTCCGTTTAGAAGCCCTCGCGATTAATAGCGGCAAAGGCGAACACTTCTTAGTGATAAAGAATGTAGAAAGCCAATACGAAGAAAAGCAAAAAACACTTCAAGCCGCCAGAGAGCTACTTTTAAGCCATCACGAAATTGTAGGTCAGCACGAATACATACGTCAGCGTCTAGATAAAACACTCCTTAAAAACAAAAATTACGAAAAGTTAGTTCCCCCCATAAAACAAGCTATCTACCACTTAGAAACTGGCGTTGTTATTTTAGATAAAAACCGTGAAACTGTACTAGATAATAAGTCCGCTCGACTGCTCCTTTCCTGTAGCCGAGCAAGTAACAGTTCTGACAGGCTTGAACACCTGCTTGAAGATGTCAGCGTGCCAGACACCTTCCTTCCAACGCTCATTGAAAAGCGTGCAGCATGGCAAGGGGAGCTCTATTGGCAGCCCTCGGAAAATTATGAAGTATGGTTACAGGTAACCATTCACCCCGTTATTCAAGATAGTGAACTCACCCACTGGGTATATCTTCTCACCGATATCAGTCACATTCGAAATAAAGAAGAAAGCGTACTCTCTGCTACGGGCATGGACTCATTGACCAAAATTGCAAACCGTAATTTTTTCAATAGCTATGTTCAGAAGTTGGTTCAAGAGGACGTTAAATTTGCTCTGTTTATTATAGATATACGAGAGTTTAAGAAGATTAACGAAAAGCTTGGTTATCATTCAGGGGATGAAATACTCAAGTCTTTTGCATCAAGATTGCAAGGTTTTGTTGGCAATAGTGGGTTTATCGCCAGAATGGGAAGCAACGAATTTTCCATAGTAAAACGCACCGATACCTTCAGTGGCGTCAACACTTTAGATTATGCGCAGGATATGAAGAAGAAGTTGGTGAACACCTATACTTCGCTGCATGGCGCTGAATCAAACCTTGGGATTAATATTGGCATCGCCGGTTATCCTCAACACGGAGAGCAAGGGAATATACTTTTGCGTCATGCAGATATCGCCCTCCAAATTGCGAAGTTTCAAGGTAAAAACGTTATTCTTGAATATAGTGAAATGCTGCAACGCCAACATAAGAGTATGTCTGAGTTGGAAAGCAAACTTCGCACTGCCATTCAAAACAATCAATTAGCGCTTTTCTTACAACCTATCGTTGATTTACAAACCGGTAAAATTGTTAAATGTGAAGCATTAGCGCGCTGGAAGACAGAAGACGGAAGCTACATCCCACCGGATGTTTTTATTCCACTTGCAGAACGTACAGAGCTAATATTCCCATTAGGTGAATGGTTGGTAGAAGAAGCTTGTAATGCTATTGATAAGCTTACAGAGGCTAATTTAGACATTCGCTTAGCGATTAATATCTCAGGCCGACAAGTCACCGATCTTGTGCTGCTTCATCAAATACAATCGTCTTTAAAGCGCCGAGCCATCGACCCAAGACATTTATCGATAGAACTCACCGAGAGTGTGTTCATAGACAGTTTAGATACGGTGTCTGTGTTGCTGAACGAACTTAGAGCCATGGGTATTACTATATCAATTGATGACTTTGGAACGGGGTTTAGCTCTTTGGTTTACCTTAAAAAACTGCCTATTGATGAACTCAAAATAGACCGTTCGTTTGTGAGCGATTTAGAAGAAAATACTGACGATCAGGCTATTATTCAAGCTATCTTGGGCTTGGCCAAAAATTTAAATATTAGCATTATCGCTGAGGGTGTTGAGACGCAAGAGCAGCAGACGTTTTTGGTAGACAACGCCTGTACTTATGCCCAAGGTTATTACTTTGACAGACCTATGTCGATTAGTGACTTCGTAGAAAAACTGCGTTAGAAAACTGCGTATAAGATTTGGTCAGGCAGCTAACTAACGCATTTTATAAGGTACGCTGGCACTTAAATTAGGCCTAAATGCCCAGCGTGAAACTCTAAGTGGTCTTCAATAAACGACGCGATAAAGAAGTAACTATGATCGTATCCTTCATGCATATTCAGCGTTAATTGCGTATCTGATTGCTGAGCGGCTTGCACCAGTGCCAGTGGTTTTAATTGCTCAGACAGAAACTCATCGCTATTACCCTGCTCAACCAATAATGGAATGGCGTGGTTCTTACTAGCAATAATCTTTGCAGCATCATATTCATCCCATGCTGATTGCTCATCTCCTAAATACTGACTCAATGCTTTTTGGCCCCATGGGCAATCAGAAGGGTTCGACACTGGACTAAAAGCAGAAACAGATACATAGCGATTTGGATTACGTAAACCAGCAACAAGTGCGCCATGTCCACCCATTGAGTGACCGCTAATTGCGCGCTCCTTTGTCACGGGGAAATGTTGTTCAACAACGCTAGGCAACTCTTCGGTGACATAGCTATACATCTGATAATGCGCTTTCCATGGCGTTTGTGTGGCATCAACATAAAAGCCAGCTCCCAGCCCAAAATCATATGCGCCGTTTTCGTCATCAGGAACACCTTCACCTCGCGGGCTGGTATCTGGCGCAACAATTGCCATTCCAAGTTCTGCGGCTAACTTCATCGCCCCCGCTTTTTGCATAAAGTTTTGGTCGTTACAGGTAAGCCCTGAAAGCCAGTATAAAACTGGTACTGGTTTCTCAGCGGAGGCAAACGGTGGTAGGTAGATTGCAAATGTCATACTGCAATTGGTGCTCTTTGCATCGTGACTGTAGCGTAAATGCCTACCGCCAAACGCACGATTTTCACTAATAAGCTCCATAATGACTCCTGTACACTAATAAATTTAGAAAAATAACCACTTTGCTGTAGCAAACAGTAAAGGGTCTATCGGATTTTAAATCAAGTTCGTTTACACTAAGTGCCTAATTTTTGAGGTAAGTACGATGATAAGAGGCCTAATGCATCACCTGATTGGCACCATTTCAGTGATTTTTTATTTTTTAAATACGGTTTTATGGGCAACGCCCATCATTATTTTGTCTTTTTTCAAACTTATACCGCTTGCGCCTTGGAGACGATTTATATCGTATATCTTGGACGCGTGCGCAACCGCATGGATTACGATTAACAATCTTAATCAGCGAGTGAGTAGTAGAACAAAGTGGGATGTTACCGGCCTTGATCAACTTACCCGCAATGACTGGTACTTAGTCATTGCCAACCATCAATCTTGGGTCGATATCTTAGTTTTACAACGCGTATTCAACCGTAAAATCCCATTTTTAAAGTTCTTTCTTAAAAAAGAACTGATTTACGTCCCTATCTTAGGCCTAACCTGGTGGGCCCTTGATTTTCCTTTTATGCGTCGATACTCAAAATCTTTCTTGGCCAAGCACCCGCATTTAAAAGGTAAAGACATGGAAACTACCCGCAAAGCATGCGAAAAGTTTCAAACCAAGCCGGTAAGTATCATGAATTTTGTGGAAGGCACCCGCTTTACCCAAGAAAAACATGACCGACAGAACTCACCATTTAGCCACCTGCTTAAGCCTAAAGCGGGCGGCGTAGCGTTTGTTCTTTCTGCCATGGGGTCTCAGTTACACAAGCTCATTGACGTAACGATTGATTACCCTAGCGGCGTTCCCTCATTTTGGGATTTCGTCAGCGGCAAAGTACGTGATATTCGCGTGAGTATTAAAGTAACCCCCATCACGGATATTACCGAAAATGGCTACTTTAATGATAATTACTTTGACGACCCGCAGGTAAGAAGCCAATTTCAGCGTTGGTTAAATAGCCGCTGGCAAGATAAAAACGACCAATTAGAATCGATTAACGCAACTCAGAAGCCACTATGATCCGTACCTTGTTTTCCCCTGTAACTTTCGTTGTTCACACTGCGCTTCAAATAGCTAACCTTGCGCTGTGGGGAGGGCTGATCATCTTGTTCGGCGTGGTTAAACTAATACTCCCTTCAGGTAAAGTTACCGAGGCGTGGAATAGCGTCATGCACGCTTGCTTGTTTAGTTTTGGCCGCGTTAGCGTATTGCTTATTCGCCTCTTCAATAACGTAAACATTGAGTGTTCGGTTCATGGCGAATTGTCGAAAGATAGATGGTATTTAATTATCGCCAATCATCTTAGTTACCTTGATATTGTGTTACTAATTGAATTTGCCACTCATCGCATACCGGCTCCAAAATTCTTTCTTAAAAAAGAGTTAATTTGGCTTCCATTTGTAGGGCTAGGAGCTTGGGCCTTAGATATGCCGTTTATGCACAGATACACCAAGGCCTACTTAGAAAAGTACCCTGAGAAAAAGGGTAAAGATCTAGAGACAACACGAGCATCATGTGAAAAATTTCGTACGGTGCCCACCACTGTTATTAATTTTGTTGAAGGCACCCGCTTTACCACACAAAAACACCATCAGAAACGAAGCCCTTATAAAACCTTACTTCCACCTAAAGCGGGGGGCGTATCTTTTACATTGGCTGCAATGGGTGAATTATTTACTAATGTGCTCGATATTTCATTGTTGTATCCAGACAATAAGCGCCATCCAATGATGGCCATGCTAAGTGGTACTATGACCAAAATCATAATCGATGTTAATGTGATGCCTGTGCCCGCGCTTCAGCAACACTCTACGTTGAGTGAACCTGAGTTTCGCACCACTTTTCAAGATTGGCTAAATGCCATGTGGAAAAATAAAGATAGCCGTATCAAACGTCTTTTGGAGTCGTAATTGTGGAAGTAAGCTCAACTGTACGTGATAACTTCATGCATCTAGTGAAGGATTTTTTTCCATCACTGACCATGCACGACCCGCTATATAATGCGCTAGCGTTAGGCACCATATTGACGATAGCGATTGTTATTTACGTCTTTGCAAGATTGATTGTTCGCCCTGAAATAGCAAGATGGGTATCAAAAACCACCAACATTTGGGATAACGCATTGCAAGAGCATGGCTTCTTCCGCCGCCTGATGCACTTATTCCCAGCCCTTTTTATATTTCTTGCCACTCCTGTACTTATTGAAGAAGCTTCAGTGCTGTATGGCTTATTAATAAAAAGTGCGTTGTTGTACATGCTCTACAGTGGGCTTTTGGGTATTTACGCCATTTTGAGTACGGTGGAAGATGTTTACAACGCCTCTGCGCTGTCTAAACGTGCACCTATTACTGGCTTTATTCAAGTCACCAAACTCGGTTTTGCCATTCTTACCATTTTGTTCAGCATCTCGTTAATTGTTGATAAAAGCCCCTTACTCTTGGTGTCTGGCTTAACCGCTATTGCCGCAGTTCTGTTACTCATTTTTCGCGATACCATATTAGGTTTTGTGGCAGGTATTCAAATTGCTGCTAACCGCATGTTTAACACTGGTGATTGGATCACCATGCAGAAATACGAAGTAGATGGTGAAATTAAAGAAATAGGTTTAACCAACGTAAAAGTGCAGAACTGGGATAAAACCATTTCAACGCTGCCTACCTACAATTTGACCACCGAAGCGGTTAAAAACTGGCGAGGCATGCAAGAATCTGGTGGACGCAGGATAAAGCGCTCTGTGTATATCGATGTTCATTCTATTAAATTATGTGACAACGAGATGTTAGAGCGCTTCTCTAAAATTCGTTATATCAGCGAGTATATCGAGAAGAAAACTAATGAACTGCGCGCTTACCACAGAGACTATTCTATAGATGAGTCTGATTTATTAAATAGCCGCAAGCTAACCAACATCGGTACCTTCAGAGCTTATCTAGAATCCTATCTGCGCAAACACCCAAGTGTGAACCAAGAAATGACCTTGATGGTGCGCCAACTGCCCCCTAACGAAATTGGCCTGCCGCTAGAGCTATATTGTTTTAGCATTGAAAAAGATTGGGTGAAATATGAAAAGGTTCAAGCGGATATTTTTGACCATGTAATGGCCATGCTATCTTTGTTTGACCTAGTTGCATACCAGCGTGATGGCCACTTGGGGTATTTATCCAGTGCCATGGAAATAAGCCAAAGCGAACAAGACTAGCGCTTGCTGTGACGACAAATTATAGATGCTAGACATAAAAAAACCGGCCTAAGCCGGTTTTTTTATGAAAATCATTACTTAAGCCAACGCATAACCCATTAGCAAGCAAACCACTAACCCAGACACACCGAAGAAACCATACTCGATTTTTTCCTGCATGCCTTTTGCGCCAGTTTCAGCTGTCATGAAACCCATTACGATGCTGCTAAGCCCCAGAGTGAAGGCAATTAGCGCAACACCAAATACAATTGCGTTAATCCAATCAGTCATTCTCTAAACCCTTTAATTTTTCTGACGTTATTATGCATGAAATCAATCTAGATGAACATGCCTCAAAAAGCATTAAATACGAGTAATGTGCTCTTTTTCTTACCACTTTGATCTTAGTCAAAAATGCCAAATAGTTAAGCTAATTGCTAAATTATGGTGAATAGTTAGTGCCACCGCCTATCTGAATAATCATAAGACACTGAAATTAAAAGAATTATTGAAATGGCACTGAGGTTGCAACACTTAGGTTACAACACCTAGGTTACAACTGAGCTTGTAATAGCAGGTTATAAAAACAGCGTGAGCGCATTGCGCTAAACGGTCTTCGCGACAGCATCATGGTTAATAGGATTTCAGAAAATGAAAATTAAACAATTATTTCCACTTGCCTTAGTAACTTCATCTTTACTTAGCGTGCCAGCGTTTGCTTTTGAGACTAGCTGCGATATCGAATTGGATGGCCATCTTCAATATTACCAAGGCCTAATTACTGTCGACATGCAAAATGGTTCTACCATGTCGATAGATGACACCTACCATTTAGTGATTAACGGTGAGAGTGTGTCGTTGAACAACGAACAGCAACAATGGGTCAATACCTATTACGACCGTATCGATACTGCTATCCCCATGACCCTTAATATCGCAAGTGAAGGGTTAGAGATTGCGAGTGTTGCCGTTTCTGAAGTATTTGGTGAACTGCTTGGCGGCGACAATGAACTTACTGAAGACTTTGATACGATGTTTACATCGCTTAACGAAAAGTTGGCAACGTCTTTTTATGATGACAATGGCAATATCAAAGTGGATACAGCTAAGTTTGACGAGCCAGGCTTTTTCGACGAAAGCTGGGAAGACGAATTTGAAGCGCAATTCGAGTCGCTCATAACTGAATCAATGGGCCGTATTTTGATTGCTGTGGGCACCCAAATGCTATGGAACGGCGGCGATATGGAAGCCTTCGAGGAAAAAATGGAACGCTTTGGTGAGACTATTGAACACCGTGTTGAATCACAGGCCGCAGCACTTGAAGAAAAAGGCGATGCCCTGTGTGAAGTGTTGCAAGAAGCTAATTATGCCGAAAACAAAATGCAAGCCAGCATTCCTGGGTTAGGTGGCTTAGACTTAATCGATATGCGCAGTGGCGAAATGAAAATGTAATTGTGGTTCTATTGGTGTAATGACTTCCCAAACTGCATTCAAACCACATTTAATTTACGTTTAATAACCTTACAACGCTAGCTTTCCCGCTAGCGTTTTTTGTTTTTGACTAATGCCATTCTAATCGATTTTCTCCCTTATCAATTAGCACATCGCGCTTTGCATCTTATTCCCAGATAAGGTGTACCTAACAACCAGCATTTGTGTGCTCGCATTTACCCCATAGACCAATCCGTTTTGCGCCTTACCGCGTATTTTTGATACTTTTACTCTCACGCCCCATCATCATCTAAGAAGACGTTATGAATAATAAGCTAGTTATCTGCGGTTACGGTTGGCTTGGTCGCTACTTGGGCAAAGCCATGTCAGCTACCCATACTATTATTGCCACCACACGAAGCAAAGAAAAAGCGTTGAAGATAAGCGACAAGCACATTAAAGGCTTGGTTTTTAATTTGGGTGACGACACTATCACGCTATGTGATGAACTTAGCGATGCAACACTGGTACTAAACATTCCACCTGGCCGTCGTAATACCCAGTTAGATGATTTCACCGATAACATGCTTACCCTTATTGATAATGCAGTGGCGGCTAGAGTAGCCCGTATTATTTTCATTAGTACCACCTCGGTATACGGCGATAATAGAACTGATGTGTTAAATGAACACGCCAGCACTCAACCTGAAACCGCATCGGCAAAAGCGCATGTAGCCATAGAGCAGCACTTGTTAGATTTAAAAACGAATGACAAGGTAGACGTTAAGATAGTTCGCCTTGCTGGGTTAACCGGCCCAGATCGTCATCCGGTAAATTCGTTAAGTGGCAGAAGCCTGAATGCGGGCAATAAACGAATTAACTTAGTGCATGTTAATGATGTTGTTGCCGCGTTAAAGACACTGATTTTCGCAGATAGTAGTAAGAACAACTCTAGCAAAACCGATAGCACAGATTTATATCATCTGTGTAGTTTGCAGCATCCCAAAAGAGGCGATTACTATACCCAGGCGGCACAGAAAAAAGGGATTGCTGCTCCCACATTTAGTGACTCAGATTTAGCCCCCACGGGCAAGGTGATTGATGCAAAAGCGAGTTGGGCTTTACTGGGAATACTTCCCGACTATGCCAACCCTGATGACATGATTTAGTGAGATAGAATGTTGTAACACGATGACGTTACACGCATAGGATAATAAACAGATAAGGCGCTCATATTTGAGCGCCTTATTATTAATATACGTTTTACTTCAACTTGCCTAGTGCAACTACCAATCGAGAACAACGACTAGCTGAGAACAACCACTAGCCAAACAGGCTGAAGCCGAAGTATTTAACCGCCACGGTATTGATGAAAATAACTAACAAGATGGCAGGGATAAACGTTTTAAGCGATACATCGACATACTTTTCAAACCATCCACCACGATAGCCCGAACTCCCCTCTTCAAGGGATGCATTGAAGTTTGCACTTTTCCAACGATAGATAACGAAGATACAAATCAAGAAGCCGTTTAATGGCAAAATGGTCTCGTAAAATACGTCAATAATAACGTCGAACAGCGACTTATCTACACCTGCATAGCTGGCGAACTGCGTAAGTGCATCAACTTTACCAAATGACAAAGTACACAGTACCGCTAGCACAAGCATCACGCTACCAAGTGATGCTAATGCCCACTTTCTGCTTACCCCTTTCTCGTCCATTAGCGCCGCTACTGGCACTTCAAAAATAGACACTAAAGACGTGATGGCAGCAAAGAACACTAATAAGAAGAACAGGCTTGCCACGATAGACGCCCCCACATACCCAATAGAGCTTTGCAGCGCTAAAAATATATTAGGTAGATAGGTGAAAATCATACTCACCGATGACTCACTAAGTTCATCAGGATTAATATCAGGGTTGAATGAGAATATCGCAGGCAGAATCATTAAGCCTGCCGTGAAGGCCACTGCGGTATCTGTTATTGCCACTAGTTTTGCCGACGTAGGTACATCCGCTCTCTTGTCGATATAACTGCCGTAGGTAATCAAAATCCCCATACCTAGCGAGAGGGAGAAAAACGCTTGTGCGAGCGCACCATTCACCACACTTGCTGTCAGCTTTGAGAAGTCAGGAATGATATAAAACTTCACCCCTGCCATAGCATTCTCGCGGGTGAGTACGAACACCACTAAGCCAATTAGCATAACAAAAAGGGCTGGCATCAGCAGCTTAGCTGCTTTTTCAATCCCCTCTTTAACACCGCCTTGCAGAATGAGATAAACCACACCAACAACCACGGCCATATAAGCGAAAATAGACGACGAATTAATAAATAACCCAAAGGTATCTGGGTTAGCTAAGGTGTCTAAATTACCGCTAACGGTTTCAAAAAGATAACCGAAAATCCACACCGTAATCACCATGTAGAACACGGCAATCATAAATGGCGTAGCAATGGCTAACCAACCGGCGATTTTCCACTTTGCTGAATTGCCACTGATTGCGCTGTACGCGCCAAGTGGATCCTTTTTGGCATGACGCCCCACTGACATTTCCGCTAACATCACAGGTAAGCAAATAGCGAATACAAAAATGGCATACATTAATAAGAATGCACCACCGCCATTTTTTGCCGCGCCAACAGGAAAGCCCACTAGGTTACCAATACCTACTGCCGACCCTGCCGCTGCTAGAATAAAACCTATGCGCGATCCGAACTGTTCTCTGGCCCCGCTCATATCCCTTCCTCTTGTTGAGTTTATTTTTATGTTTTCTGGGATGGCGATAACTTATGATTATTTCATCGTGCTAATGGCGTCGACTACGTCGTATTGCTCGCCTTTTTTAAGCGAGTCAAAACACTGCACCATTCCCTAAAATGCATGGTAACAGCAGTGTAATAAAAAGTCTTGATATTGGGCTTACAGAAAGCGGCAATTGGCGTATCACCAAGTTACCACTTTACCGTCCCAGTCAATGAAGTGACAGCTTTCGTCATAGTTTGAATTGCGATAAGCGCTTAGTGTCGACAAGTGAGTAAGCAGTTGATTAGCGGTAAATTCCGGTGTGAACAGTTTTTTTGCTTTTACGTTTTTCTGAAACGGCGCTGATAAACCAGTATCGACAGTACCTGGGTGATAACACACTAAAAGTGGTTCTTTAAGCCGCCGTGTGTATTCTACCGCGGCTGTTTTTACCAACATATTAAGCGCGGCTTTTGAAGCTCGGTATCCATACCAGCCCCCCAGTTTGTTATCAGAAATGCTGCCCACCCGCGCACTAATACAGACAATTAACGGGTTTTCTTTCACCATCACAGTCACTAAGTACTTCATCCATAAAGCAGGCAGCGTACTGTTGACGGCAAAGTAAGTTGCTAACGCTTTTTCACTTATGTCTTCAAGCCGTTTTTCTGGGCGAAGCCCCAGCGTTTCATTGTGAAGTACGCCGGTCGCGACAATCGCTAACTTCACTCGTGTACCTTGCGCTTGAAGGTCTTTAACAAACGCCTCTATACTGCGTTCATTGTGTTCCGGCAAGCTAATCGCCGTCACATTATCAGTCCAAGTGGCGTCTTTATAACCACTGCGGCTAAGCGCGATTACCTTATTGGGATTCTCACCTTCATCCGGCTCAGCGCTTGCCAATAGATGAACCAGTGCCTTCCCTATTCCGCCCGACGCCCCTATCACGAGAGACACCGTATTAGCGCTTTGCTCAGCCGTATTTTGCTCAGTTTTGGGGTTATCTGCCACTGTCGCCACCTTTGCCTTTTGTGCTTTCGATATTCTTAATATGTTCCGCCCCAGCGGTGCTTTTAGTAAGCGCAGCATTCGCATCACTGGGTGATTCTTGCTGAATGTCACCAGGTACACATCGGTCACAAGTACGCTTTTTACCGGTCAATAAATACGAAATGGTATAACGGTGTTTAGCGAATTTGAGGTAACACCAATCGGCAATAATACGAATACCAGGCCAGCGCAGGGGGGCGTATAGCCAACCTACACCTACAGCTTTCCACGCCTGATGGGTTACATCTAGTCCGGTAATAAGTGTGCCATCGGGTAATAACCCGTGAATTCTAGCATTGAGTGCATGCCAATCTAATTCAGGGTACTGCGCAGCAAACTCTTGTGTTTGAATATCAACAAGGGTTAATGCACCTTGCTTATCCCGTTTTTGTAAATGGCGCATTTCTGTTTTGCACAACGGGCAGTAGCCATCGTAAAAAATTATCAATGTAGTCACCTCTGACTTGGCGGTAGCTTTCTGTGTGTTCTGTCTTTCTGTGTTCTGCACTCTCTATGTTCTGGTCTTTCTATGTTCTGGTCTTTTTATTTATTATGCTTTTATACGCTAAAAAAATGCACTTGGATGACTTGAGTTTAACCGCGCTCACACCCACACTGATGTCATACGTTTTTTCTGAGGTAACACAATGGCAAATTTACAAGTAGCCACCCTAGCTGGCGGGTGTTTTTGGTGTATAGAGTCAGCATTTAATACTGTTGAAGGTGTTGAAAAGGCAGTATCTGGGTATGCAGGCGGCGAAGATGCCTCACCAACCTATGAATCGGTTTGTGGTGGCGGTACTGGTCACGCTGAAGTGGTTCAGGTGACTTATGATGCAGATAACATCAGTTATCGAGAGGTATTAGAGATTTTCTTTGCACTGCACGATCCTACGCAATTGAACCGTCAAGGTAATGATGTGGGCACACAATACCGTAGTGCGGTTTTCTATCATGACGATGCGCAAAAAGACGCTGCAGAAGCCATAATAAAAGAAATCACTACGGAAGAGATTTGGCCTGATCCGGTTGTCACCGAAGTTGTGCCAATTGATAACTACCATCAGGCTGAAGACTACCATCAGGATTACTTTAAAAATAATCCGCAGAACCAATACTGTTCTATGGTAGTCGCACCCAAACTAGCGAAGTTTAAAAAGACATTTGCTTCACGTCTACGTAAGCAAGCATAAAAAGCCTTAATTAAGGCTTGAAGACCCTAACAAAAAAATGCGGTTGCAGCGTAATATCTGCAACCGCATTTTTTATCTCTGTAAATAGCCAGTGCTTTGAATCTCTGGGTTTTTGCCGTTTATTGCTTCTGAAACATAGCGATTTAGAAACCCGGGTTTCTGAAACAGAATATTGTTAAAGCCTAGAGCTACTGAAACCATGCGTCATTTAAAGGCACTGAGAACAACAAAGGTGCCATGGCTTCGTAACGTGGTGTCTCTGCTTCACATTTGATGTTCTTCAAGTAGTTTACTTTCCACGGATCGTTTATTAGCCACAAAGTATCTTCTACCACAACCAGTCCTTCAATTGAGGCGTTATCCATTACATATTCGCCACACTCATTATCTGCACTCACATTAAACTGCATGGAGATACGCTTCGTTTCTACCTTACCAGCAACATCAATAACCCAAACCTCGTTATCATTTCGGGCTGCGGCCAATAAAAAACGATTACCGCTATCAGCAGCATTATAAAGTGCTAAGCCATTTATGGGGTGGCTACCCGTTTCAAACATAGGTAACGACAAATCAGGTTCATCTACCACAGCGAAATCCGCACTTTGCCAAAAGTCATCCGCTATGTTTAACGAGAAAATTCGCGGCTGCCCCGCTTTATCTTTTTCTAGGCCTAAGTATAAGGTGCCATCTTTTGCCATGGCCATGCCCTCAATACCGTCGTTAGGGAAGTTACCCACTTCAAATTCAGTAGGAAACTGCAAAGGACGAACATAGGTCATTGTCACAGTGTTGTCTTCATCACGCTCTAAACGAACCAATAAGGTGGGATAATCGGTAGAGCCCGTATTTTGATATTTCTTTTCACAGCGGGTAGAGAGTGTGCCTGTGCGGGTAGCATCTTCGGTTACAGTGTAAATCACATTCGGATTACGAGGATCGCTAGCAAGCGCTTCTAAATCTGGCGCATTGGTTAAATAGTCACTAAAACAACTTCGGCGCACGCGTGTAGCTAGCTTAAATGCATTGCTTGATGTGGTCAGTGTCGCCGTGTCTTTATCAATAAAGTGCAGTTTTCTTTGCTGCTCGAACGCGGCACTACCATCTGCAATGGTGACTAATTGACCATTAATTTCAATTAGCCCCGAGGTTTGAGGGTCTTGTATTACGTCGCTGGTGTCGGTTGATATCCAGCGCCCAACAGAGGTTAAAACTGAACTGGTTGTGGCACTAGGCGCTTCTTCGTCAAATGCGGCATCTTTGTTATCGCTGCAGCCTGCCACAACACCACTTAACGCTACGACAATAAACGCGGCAACCGGCCAATTATTCAACATGTTTTTCATTTCCTTCAACGTTAAGATGCCCCTATCACTCACGCCTAGCAAAACCTGCAAGCACCAGCACGCTTATAAAAAACCGCTAGCAACAAATCAGCCCGACAACGTGTTCACAGCCTATAATTCTATTGGCTACCCCATCTACGATACCGCCTGCACTTTGACCTACATTTTGACCTACATCGTAAATAGTCAGACAAAGGCAAATTTATGGGCGAAAACCGTCACGAGTAAAGCCCATTAGGGTAAAAAATGTAAGCGAGTATATCTACCATACCGTTTAAAGCCAAAAAAGAGTAAGGTACATTTTTCTTCTTGTTGCTTTTGGTAGGAGCATATTATTTCTGAGCAGTATATTCCTGCGGTGATTGCGGGCCCAATCGTTAGGCGAGTCACACAAAGTGCGTGTCATGTTTGGTTGGTAACACCTGAAGCTAATGCGCCAGCATTTGCACTAACACAGCATGGTGCAACGCTTAAAGCAGAGGTGACAGGCACCTGCGTACAAGTCGGTAAGCACGCCTTCATTCATTTATTATCTGCCACTGTTGATGAAAGCTTTACCGCCAATGTACCCATTTACTACCAACTCACCTTTACAGCGACTGAATGCCAAGAAAAGTGGCAACAAGAGCAAGCAGACTTACTTTATGCTAATCAAACTGCATTAAGCTTTTGCTGGACAAATAAACCAGAAACCCTATTGCATGGCTCATGTCGAAAGCCTCATTTTGATGGTGATGATGCCCTTGCTCAAGTTGATAATCTACTCGATAGCGCTATTACATCAAACAGCCCTCGCCCTGATGTGCTTATGATGACAGGCGATCAGGTATACACCGATGATGTAGCCGGCCCTACTTTGCAAGCCATTCACCAAGTCATTGCATTACTTGGGCTTTTTGAAGAGCCCCTTGATGGCGCGGTATTAGACAACTCGTCAGAGCTCCCTACTCACCCTCATGGTTTTTATGAACGTGAGCAGTTACTACCACAAACACAAACGAATACCGCTCTTTCATCACTCTTCTTTGGTGCCAAAAGAAAACCTATTTTCACCTCGGTGAATGCGCAAAATCACTTAATAAGCTGCGCCGAAGTAATGGCCATGTATTTCTTAGTGTGGTCGCCTGCCCTGTGGCGCAATGTGACTTTTCAAGTAAATGACATAGCCACGCAACACAAAGACACCTTTGAAAAAGAACAAAATGCCATTGAAGGATTTGTGAAAACGTTGCCCAAAGTCCGCCGTGCACTGGCGCATATTCCCGTTTACATGATTTTTGACGATCACGATGTTACCGACGACTGGAACTTAACCCGCGGTTGGGAACAAGAAGTTTATGGACACCCTTTTTCTAAACGTATGATTGGTAACGCCCTAACCGGTTACCTACTTTGCCAAGGATGGGGCAATGCGCCGCAAAAATGCACGCCGTTAATGGCTAAAGCCAGTGAAACCTTTACCGAAAATGGCATGGTCAAGCAAGATGAACTCATTGACCAATTGTTAGACTTTGAACATTGGAATTACCGCTTAGACACCACGCCCCCTATTGAGGTACTCGATACCCGAACGCGACGTTGGCGCTCTGAATCGAGTATGAAAAAGCCGTCAGGCTTGATGGACTGGGAAGCCTTATGCGACTTTCAGCATAACATTATTGGAAAGGAAGCGGTGATAGTGGTGTCGGCCGCCCCTATTTACGGGGTGAAGTTTATTGAAGCCATCCAAAAGACTTTCACCTTCTTTGGCAAAGCACTTACTGTGGATGCCGAGAACTGGATGGCGCACAAAGGCACGGCGAATGTTATGTTGAATATTTTTCGACATTACAAAACGCCCCCTGAATTTATTATTCTGTCAGGTGATGTTCACTACTCGTTTGTATACGATGTACGATTACGTTTTCAGCGTAATAGCCCTCACATTACCCAATTTACCTGTAGCGGATTAAAGAATGCGTTTCCCGAAGGCTTAATTCGCTGGTTAGATAGGCTTAACCGTGTTTTCTACGGGCCAAAATCTGTGCTTAACGTGTTCACAAGGCGCAGAAATATGTCGGTTACCGCCAGAGAACCATCATCAGGATACGGTGAGCTCTATAACGGCTGCGCCATCGGTATATTACAAATTTCACAAAATAGTACAGTTGTTGGCTGCAAAGCTTTGTTGAGCAACGGTAAAGAGGTAGAATTCCCGCCCATAAAAGATGATTAGTGTGTACGGAAAGAGGTTTTCATGAGTGATAATGCCCTGTCGATTGGCTTATTCTACGGTTCAACAACCTGTTATACGGAAATGGCAGCGGAAAAAATTCAGGCACAATTAAATAGCTTGTTCGATGAAAACATTGTAGATGTTCACAACATTAAAGATGTGAGCTTAGGCAGGACCGCCGACTACGACGTCATTATCTTTGGCATTTCTACCTGGGACTTTGGTGAACTGCAAGAAGACTGGGAATCTCATTGGGAAGAAGCTCACCAGCTTAATTTGGAAGGTAAAACCGTAGCCTTGTATGGCATGGGCGACCAACTTGGTTACGCTGATTGGTTTCAAGATGCCTTGGGTATGCTGCACGATGCTATCGCCCCTTCCAACTGCACTATCATTGGTTATTGGCCCAATGAGGGTTATGAGTTCACAGCGTCTAAAGCGTTAACTGAAGACAAGTCACACTTTTTAGGGCTCTCACTAGACGACGAAAACCAGTACGACAAATCAGAAGAACGTATTGCTGCATGGTGTGAACAACTGCTTATATCGTTAGCGGGTTAGCTGTGACCCAAGGGCGCATACATCAAGACTTCTATCGCAATGGACCTAGCCATAGGGATGGTGCCGATGTCACTTTTCAAGATATTCGCAAACTGTTTAATTTTTCGAGTATCACCATTGGAAAATGGGTAACGGCTGATGAACAACAAATAGCGGCTAACCTTTTCTTCGACGCCTTGTATGATCTGGCCACCATTTTAAACGTTAACGAACAAGTGCTGTCCTTAAACGGCACATTGTCGTTAGCCTTTGGTAGTGGCGGTCAAAAAGGCGCTAGCGCCCATTATAATAGTGCACGAAGACAGCTCGCACTGGCTAAGAATGCCGGTGCAGGCGCATTAGCTCATGAGTGGTTTCATGCGTTTGATCATTATATTGCGCCCAAAATGTTTGCCGACGTGGGCCCTGGTAGCTTCGCTTCGCAAGCTTGGCTAGATAATGTTCCACTAAATCCCCATCCGCTCAATGAAAAACTGAGTAATTGCTTCTCTTCGTTGTTTTTAGACAACAATAATCGGCCTAACGATTATTTTGTACGATCTGTAGAGGCGGATCGCGCATTAAAAATCTATTACTATGCGATGCCCCAAGAAATGGCCGCCAGAGCCTTTGAGGCCTGCGTTCAAGACCATACGATCAAAAACGCATTCTTAGTTCAAGGAACAAAAAGATCAACAGAGGCTAGACTTGGCATTTATCCTCATGGTAATTTGCGTATAGCGCTCAATGAGTCGTTGATGTTGTATTTTTACCAATTAGGCGTCGCCATTTCCCACAAACAATCATAAGTTTGTTGTTTTACGATGGAAACTGAGCAATTTTTCAGCAACAAGTGTTAACGAGCACGCTGTTTTGTACAAAACCCTGTTTATTTTTGTTACAGGCAGTATACTAATGTGCTCGAACGTAACAGAAAAAAGAAGACGAGATGAAAAGAAAAAAGCATACCTCGGCCGAAGACGAGGCTCAGATTGATATGACCCCCATGTTGGACATCGTGTTCATCATGTTGATTTTCTTCATCGTAACGACCTCGTTCGTGAAAGAAAAAGGGTTAGATACAAACCGCCCAGAAGACAATCAGTCTAAAAATGATCAGCCTTCTAAAGCCCTATCTATTCGTATAGCTGCTGATGGCACTATCATGATGGGTGGCCGTGAAGTTGATATCCGCCGTGTTGTTGCAAACACGCAAACTTATTTAGCGGAAAACAACACTGATTCAGCAGCTATCCAAGCTGATGAAGATACTGAACACGGTACAGTGGTAGAAGTAATGAACCAGGTTAAAGTAGCTGGTATCGCTAAAGTGTCGGTACTGGTTAAGAAAGGCTAGTTCTTTCGAAAGTTTTAAAAAGCCGCCTCTAGGGCGGCTTTTTCGTATCTATCCCTATACGAAAGTATCTCTTGTGGTAATGCGCACATTTTGTTCTGATCGTACCATTCGGTGTGCCTGGAAATCCATGTTGAAAATTGATTCCAGTTGCTGATTTCACTGGAGCAAAATATGTCAACTATGCGTAAACACACAATTTCAACGAAACTCGCCAGTTCCCTAGGCGCGCTAACCCTGGCGGTTAGTGCACAAGGTATTGTTCATGCCACTCAAATTACCTTAAGAGAAGCCTTCGACTACAATGCATTCATCTTCGAAGACTATACCGGTTACTACTCCGATGTAGAGGGTAGCCTTGCTGTTGGCGGTAACCTAGTTGTAAACGATTTTGATGTAGGCCTGCAACTTTCCCCAGATTTAACCACAAGCTCATTGTTTGTGGGTGGCGATATCGCCTATACGAACGGAAAAATTCGTAACGGCCAAACCACCGTTAGCGGCAATATTGTGGCTAACAGTGTTGAGTTTGAAGGCGCCGTTAATGCAGCTGACAACGCCACTATTACCGAAAGTACGGTATTAAGCGGCGATGTTAATGCGGGGGGTGTTTTTACCTCAGCTAATGCACAAGTCAATGACGGCGATATCAATGCAGGCAGTGTACAGCTAACCAATACTAGCGTAGAAAACGGCAATATTAGTTCGGTTGGTAGTGTTGCTCTAGTTAGCTCTGAAGTGACCGATGGCAGCATTACTGCCGGTGGCACGGTTGTCCTTGATCTGAACTCTACAGCCAGTGACGGCATCATTGCAGACGCTGTAACACCTGCATCGATAGATAATATCGACTTTGACGCTATAGAATCTGAAATCAAAGCGCAGTCGTTAGCATTCGCTGACATGACAGCAAACGGCAGTACAACTTTTTATTGCCAAGGCGATACAAGCTGTGCAGATAGCACTAACGTAGACGGTATCGTGTTCTCTGGTGATGACAGCATCAATATTTATGACATCGATGCCGACTGGTTATCTGTGGCGAACAAGAGTATTACGTACGACTTCTCAACCATTAGCTATAACATCATTAACGTAACAGGTGATGCGGTTGACTTGTTTAATACCGGTTTTTTCAATACTGCGTTTGCTGGACAGTATCAAGATAACGACCAAAATGCGAATTACCGTCACGACGGTACTTATACCAATAACATTCTATTTAACTTTGTTGACGCCACCAGCGTGACTATTCAGTCCATAGGGGTTAAAGGAAGCATATTAGCGCCTTATGCCGATATTGCTTTTTACAACGGCCATGTTGACGGGAACCTTATTGCGAGTAGCGTATTTACCCCAGAGGTTTATCTAACCAATGATAATGGCGTTGAATATTTAGCTCCCACAGGGCAAGTAAACAACTATAGTTTCGGCGTAACGCAAGTATCTGCACCGGGCTCAATACTGCTTATGCTTCCCGCTTTCGCGGTAGTGTTCATTCGCAATAAGCTAAAGCGCAAAACCTGATAACCGTGGTGACGAGCGCATTAGCTCGTCACTGGTTACGCCCTCGCCTTTTCCTGGTCGCCAACGTATTTGCATCCCCGCCTCAAAAGCCTGATATTCCACCGCAAAGGCTTTACCTACGTAGCCCGCTACTATCCAATGGTTAGACAATCTATATTGGCCTTCAAACATCATATTACCACTTAAGCCAGTACTACGATTATAAGGCAGATGTAAGCTTGATAGCGGGTTGCTGCTATCACTCGCTGTTAATAGGGGAAACCGAGGATCGCTAGGCTCTGCTAATCTAGACAGTCCTAATGAGGTGCTTAACTTAAATTGCCAACGGTGCGCTTCCATCGTCAGCAGTTCAGAATAACCGCCAATACTTACCATATAATTTGGGCTGAAATACCCACCATGCCCGTAAGTAAAACCGCTTAGATTTTCATCGTACCCTAAATAACTGAAAAAAGGTCCTACGCGCCAGTAATCCAACCTAGGCGATATTTGTGGCGCAAGGTTATAGTTTACATCCGTACGAAGAGATAAATAGTTATTATCGGCAACCCCATCGCCGCTTAAACTAGCCCACGTCAATGTACCCGCTATCGACCACTGCGGTTTGAAGCTGTGTGCAGCTAACACCGAAACGCCGTCGGCTATAACATAGCCCCAACGTTCGGTCTGTTCGCTATTAAAAGTACCGGACTGGCTCAATAGACTATCGGTTTTAGGTAAATGAAATAGCGTTGTCGCCAACGTGACTTCAGGTAAAAACCACGTTGCTGAAAGTTGCCCTGTTAGTTCTGCGTCAACAGGCTGGTCGAATAATTCATACTCTAGGTTAGCGTAAAAATTAAAAGCGCTTTGTTGATACATGACTTCAGCGCGCAGCCCTTTATCTTCAAAACCAGAAATGCCTGCAAAATCATCTGAAGCTTGCCCATCAGCAAACCAACTGTTTGTTGCAGGCTTACCGCTATACAATTGTTGATAATCTAGCGCAACTTGCCATTGCCAACTGTCTACCATGCCGCCAACGCCGATATAGCTAGTGAATACATCAAAATTGCCCAGCCCTTCATCACCGCTTCGAGATCGCGTCGTCAAACCCGCCACCACGGTATAAGCATCTTTAGTTTGCGCTGTTGTCGCTCTAGCATCATCAAGATTATAAGATAAGATAAATTGCTTTCTTGGCCATGCACTGGCGGCGTCTTGTTGCTTTAGAATGAGTGCAACCGAAGGGTATTTTTCAGCTAATGCAGCACGCCCCTCGTCATTTTCTAACCCTATAAGCGCATTGGCGATATCGATGTTACTCGCCTCACCTGCAGTTCGTTGTGATGCAAGCGTTGCGGAAAAAGCATCTCTGGCAATTTGCGCATTTTCATCGTTAAGACGATTGCTTGCTTGTAACGCACTCCACCCCAACAGTGCTTGTTCATCACCGCTTAAACGCCGAATATTTCGTAATGCTAATCCAGCATCCACACTTCGCTGAAATTGCTCGTTGTTGTAATGTTCGGCCTGTTCGGAAGCTAAAAAGTCAGCACAGCGAGTGAGGAATTTTTGCGAGCTTGCTTGTTCACATGCGTAAGAGCCCGCCTGGGCATTTTTCCCCTGCCCTCGCAGACTCAGCCACACCCCTTCATGATTTTCTAACAGTTCAAATAAATCATAAGCAGCGTGATAGCGCTCGGCGTCATAGCGTTTCCAAGCCTCTCCCAATAGCGTTTCACTCACCTGCTCAGCATCTCCCCCTAACAACATCGACTTGAGCTGCGCTGCGCTCTCTCTGGTAATACTGGCTTTGGTAATGCTGTCATCTTTATTGTTAGTATTAGCGCTGTTGCTCAAGAGTTGCTGAATTCGCGCATTCACAATGGCACGCTTACCATCAACTACGCCTTTTTTCTGCACTACGGTTTCATGTAAGGCTTCTGCGCGCTCGAAATGATGCTGAGCATCGCTGAGCATGCCTTTGTCTAGAGCAGCCCACCCCAATAACATGTGATAATCGTAACGTGCTAGGCTGTCAGCTAACATTGATAACTGGTTAAGCTCACGTGCGCTAATAAGCACACGTTGCGCTGATGTTTTTTGCGCAAATTTTTGAAGTGGGGCGTCTTTCGCCACCGTGTTTTGCGAAGGCGCATTTGATGTTGCCGGATGCGCCGCAGCCTGATTTGAAACAGACTGTTCTAAAGCTTTCTGATTTGTAACAACATCAGAGGACTTGGAAGGATTGTTTAATTGATACAATGCTGTTTCAACGTCGCTAGGTACTACCCATTGCGGAAACGCACTTTTAAGCCTTCCTAATTCTCGGTTTGCCAGTTGTGTTTGCTTTTGGTTGATGTGATACCACAACCCCGTAACATCAGGTTTGCCATATTCGGCTACTTGTAGCGGTTTATCTTGCTGCTCTTTATACGTAGTAGAGACTTCTGCGCTAACTTGGGCGCTGACTTGGGCGCCGCCTAACAACGAGCCCACAATACCGGCCGATAGCACCGCTAAAAAAAATGTTGTGGGGCGCTTTTTGCAATAAAATTGTGATGACATTAAGACTTGGCATCCATAACAGCAACCATAGAGAGCAAGGTTAAACTCGCCGAATAATAATCCATATTTCTGTCAATCGCTGGAAGTGACAGTGGACTACCATCAATAATATGTTTTACCGCAGACTCGACGGCTTTCATCCCTGGTGTCATCGCATATTCAGCTATTTCATTTGTGAGTAAATTGACGGTAGCCGGTGTATTTTCTATGTCCCACCAGCGTTCAAAATCAGAATAAAATGCGGCATCATCTATACCTGCCCACGCAAGGTGAAGGGGTATACGACAGGCATTAAAACCATATTCCTGAGACACAGTATTGGTTAAAGACAAGGCTCCTTCGTTCACTCTTAACCAGTCTGGGGGCAGTTTGTGTTTAGAAAAACGTGCTTTGTAAATAAGCGCAGTGCCACTGCGGTGTAATGCTTTCCAGCGTAGTGCCCGAGACGAAACCTCAGTAATCGCATCAATGGCGGGAAACACCCAATAAGACAAATTAAGTTGTATGTCCTCATCATTACTCTCATCACTCTTAAAACCGAACTCTCCTGGCAATAGCACTAGGAACGCTTCGGTTTCAATAAACAACTTTTCTTCGATAGCCGTTATGATGACTTGGGCATCATGCCGATAGCTTTTGTCTCCCCACTTATCAGCAGCACGCAGAAGTGCCCAAGCAATAAGTAGGTCGCCATCTGAGGCGTTATTTGGGTCGTCTATACATTGCTTATTTTTACTTTCACAGGGGCGGTAGCGCCAATGAAATAGCTTATCGTCCCGCTGAAGTACAGTGTGAGTCCACATCCATATACTATCAAAAGCGGTTCTGTCGTTAGCAGCAACCGCGAACAATAGACCGTACCCTTGCCCCTCACTATGAGATACATCGCCATTACCCGTATCGATGATACGACCATTGTCGATAAACAAGGCTTTATAGGCTTGAAACGCTTCTTGTATTTCACGCTCTTCAGGGTTGCTACATGACGCCAATATACCTAGCAGCCCAAACAGGCCTACGAGTCGAATGAACCGCCAGCCCCTACCGCCGTCTACCATGAATCTTGTGCTCTTTTGTTTCGGCGTCGCAGCAACAAGTAAATCAATAAGCTTACGAAGAATACTAATACCATGAAGGTGACTAACCAATACCAAGGGTTGTTAGACAACCACAAGCGAAGAGTGAGTAAAACATCATCCGGTTCACCCATTTCATATTTATCGTTAACCTGCATAACCAACAAGGGTGATTCGTTGTCATTCCAAACAAAGAAGTCGCCTGCCATTTGTCCCCATAGAGATAAACTAATCAGGTCATCCACTCTCGCGGCCAATTTTTCAGGTGTTTGTGCAACCAATAAAAATAGGGTGTCGGAATTCGTGCCGTTGGGGTGGCGCTGCGCGACAAACACCGCATTATCGCCCAAATCACTTTCCTGTACTGTAGTGCCTTCGGTAAGCATTTGGCGGTAAGATTTATCGTTGCTGAAATCTCTCACACGGTTGTACAACATATTTTGTGCGCGGTAGGGCCAACGCTTGGTATTCCCAATGGCAGTGACAAAACTATCTTGTTCAAGATTATTTAGTGTTTCAGGGCTTCCTAATACAATTAATGATCCCTTATTTTCATATGCGTCTTTAGTGATTGATAGATTCAGCAGAGGAATTTTTGCAACTTGAGCAAGCTTGCCAGCAAGGGTCAATGCACTGTTTAAATAGTCGTTAGACGGTATAAATATTTGGCTTTTAGGCGCTGAATTAAAACGTGCTAACGGATAGCCAGTATCACCAAATAAACCTAGATCAGGCTGAACGGCTACATGGCCTGCTTGAGGAAGGTGTATGCTAGAGCTGTTGTTAAATTGGAACAATAAATGAGAGCTTTGCACATCGTTACACGCAAGCCCTGCAACAGGCGGGCGCATAGTAATGATAAAGCTAACACTGTTCGTTCCACCTTTAAAAAATCGTGCTGGGATCTTCAGCTGATAATCCCTAAAAGATTCACCATTCACATCGCCAAGATACAAGCCGTGAACGAGTTCACCGTTCACATTTACGTTCATTGAAGAGCCCGGCCCAATGCCCGCCCCATAGCCAAAATCGAGAAGGAATTCTACGCTGGCATTTTCAGGTACAAAGAAATCAGCGGGTAGCGTTAATGATACATTTTTCTCAAAGCGCCCTTCATCCACAAATTGATCGCTAGATACCCCAATATCGCTAAAGGTGTAACTTTCACCGGGTTGCAATGCAGCAGTTTGTTGCAACGCTACTGCATCCATTTGCGTTTGAGAGCGCACGATAGTACGAGCACCAGGGTTGAGCGCATCGTCCATTACCGACAAGGCTTTTGCTGCATCAAAAACCTCATCGTTATTATTTCCGCTAACAATAAGTCGGTATGATGCTGGCACCCAAGTTTTATCGACAGCGACAAATGCTTCGGTGCGTTGCACTTTTAAGAAGGGGCCGTTAATTTCATTGACAACCGCATCAGATAATACCGGAGACAATGCCTGCTTATTCCCAACCAGAATATGGACCTCCCGCGTTTTGCCTTCAGCTAAATACCATGCCGTTTTTTCATACGCGCCTATTCTATTTTCACTCCAAAACTCCTCATCTTGTTGAGTAACTTTAGGTAAAACATACCCCTGTGGAATGGGCGTATGCATGATGCTAAGAGGTTGATATTGGTTTCTAAGGGCTAACGCTTGAGCCACTAACGGCAACGTTTTTTCGATAATCTCGCTATCGGCATCCTCAGCAGTAAGTAATTGAACACTGCGTTGCCCGCCTATACCTGCACTAAAAAATCCCGATAAATCTTTAATACCAAAATTATCCACGTCAATATCAGCATCTACTGTAAGCGAAGAAGTATAAAGGTTCACCTCGCTCCATAATTCCGGAGCGCTACCGTTTACGCATTGCATGGCGTAGTGCTGGCTAACTGCCAAGGTTAAATTATTAAACCCCTCGCGCCAAAGCTGGGAAGGAATATCAATGGTTGAGATAATAGTGGGTTGGTTTGGGGAGTAAGCTATTTGCCCAATGGTGGCATTGTTAAATCGCACATACATTTGTGAACGTTTCTCAACGAGCGCCTGTGAACTCACAATTTCTATTCTAAGAGAGGCTTTCGATATATCACTAATAGCACTTAGCGGTATTGCGATATCCACGCTACTAGATTTCCCTTCTAATCGGGCAATACTGTCACCAGCATAAAAATCACTAAGTCGAAAAGTGTGTGTTTCAGCCATGATGCTTACAGAGAAAAACAAGCTAAACATCAGTAAGAAGTAAGGTTTTATCATTATTATTCCTTCAATACCCCAGAACGCATTTTAATTCGTAGAAGCAGCTTTTTTAGTAAGAAAAACAAATGAGCAAATATAGGGCCTAGTCCTACATTTAGAACATGTCGCATACCAAACCAATATGAAATCGGGCGAGTTCGGCGTCGTTGAAACGATTGCCAACGTCTACTGTCACATAAACAATAGGCCACAACGTTATTTCGTTCCACATCACTTTGTGGATTGAAGGTTGCACGTAACGTCTTCTTATCGCTATCAAATTCGACGACTTTCATATTTAAATCTACATTAGATTTTAGCGCTTCTGCCCAAGAAGTTAATACCACATTAGATGGAATTATCGATAAATCCCCCCTAATTTGTACCTTTACCCCGCTAGAAGACAAGTCGTTTAGCTCTCCTACCCAAGCTTGCCCTTCGTGCGTTCTAATCACCACGTTATCGGTGGCGGGTAGTCGTGATTGGCTTCTCAGTTGTTTACGCTCAAGCAATACACTCATAGCGCTGAACAAAAGCAATAAATTGAAACCATTCCATAGCAGCACAACGAGCGTGAGCTCTCGGGTAAGCGGTTCATTAATGAATTTATAAATGCCGATGATCATGGCAAACGAAAGCAATGCGGTTATCCAGTAGAACACGTTAGAAAGTGGCGAAACAAAGTTCTTATCTAAACTCTCCCCTTTCGGGGTAACCACAAATGAGGGCGCGCGAGGTTTTAAAAATACCTTGATGAGCGCCATCAGTGTGAATGCGCACTGTAAAATTTCGTATAACTCAGAAACCAGCGGCCATCGGGTTCGCCCAAATAGCATGGTAGAAATCATGTAGGTTGCAATAACATGGGGCATGGTAAAAGCCAGAATTTCCATCATTGAGGCATGGTAAACCTGTAGTCCAAACACCAAATAAGCAAGCGGCATAAGCAGAAAGACAACCCGTGCGAAGGGAAACAGCCAAAACATTATAGAACTCATGTAGCCAACGCGTTGATACCAAGACAATCCCTTCGCGTTATAGGGTTTTTTCAGCAATAATATTTGGGTCATTCCCTGTGCCCAGCGCATCCGTTGCTGTATGAAAGCATCAAAGGTTTCTGGCGCTAATCCACTTACCATCGGGCGGTCAACATACACTGACTCATAGCCCATTTTATGTAAGTCTAAGGCAGTCTCTGCATCCTCTGTAATAGACTCTCCCGAGATCCCCCCAACTAACTCTAAATGTGCCCTGCGCATTAACGCAGCCGACCCACAAAAAAACGAACTAGACCAGTAATCTAAGCCTTTTTGAATAGTGCCGTAAAACATGTCGTTTTCAGAAGGCATACGGGTAAACGCCGAGAAATAGTTTCGCTCAACGGGGTCTGGGTTCGCCATAAAGTGAGGGGTTTGTACCAAAAACACTTTTTCTTTCTTAACCATCCAAGGCACAGTTCGGCTTAAAAAGTCGCTAGTGGGCACGTGGTCTGCATCTAAAATAACAATGAGCTCACCCGAAGTATTATTAATGGCGCTGTTAACATTACCTGCTTTTGCGTAAAGGTTCTGCGCTCGTGTATGGTAGGTTACACCCAGCCTTTCACAAAGCGCCTTCAGCTCTGCGCGGCGCTCCACGGCTAGTTGCGCTTTCTTTGCATCTGTTTGATTTATTTTTTCGTCGGTACCGCCGTCATCCAAAAGATGAATACTGACTTTGTCAGCAGGATAATCCATCACTTTGGCTGCTCGAATAGTGATTTCTAAAATATCTTGTGATTCGTTGTACGTGGGGATCATGACATCGACAGTGGGCAACTGCGTTCTATCTATATCATCAAGAGAAAGCTGGGGGCGACTAAGTGGGAACACATTGACAATACACCCCAGAATTGAAGTAATTCCAGCATAAATTTCAGCTAAAAAAAGAAGCCATATGGCAATAAATGAAAATACATCAGTGGCAGAAAGAGTATATAAGCCCCGCCAGAATAAATAGCGCAAGGTTATAGCGACGCCGAGTACCAGTGCGAGTGTTCTAAAGAAATATTGAAACCGTTGTGCGAAATTGGCTTCACGGCTACATATTGAGATGATAACCAAAACAATGGAAGAAGAGACCAGTTGACCTGCTGCGTCCATAGGGGCTAGAAGCAATAATCCTAGGAGCGTGGATGCAATAAGCAGGGCAATTAAAAGATAACGAGTGTGGTGCTTGTTAGTTAACGAATTGCCCAAGGTTACTATCCATAATATTAACGTGAGTCACGTTAGCATAGCTCGCTCTATTGATTAACGTAACCTTACCGTCTGCAATTTCGAGCTCGTGGTTACTCTGGTAAAACATTCGAGAAATGCTGTCGCGCGTTTTCTGGCTACTACGACCCAATAAGAACCAAGCAGGGTACGTTGCCACGCCCAAAGCCATTACCACTACCATACTTAAAAACACGAAAGGGGTAAGAATAGGAGCCATGTACAAAGAGAAAAATAATGCTCCCATACAGGCTAAGGTAATAACCCCTGTCACTTTACGCAGTCGTTTAATTTTTAACAACTTTTTTTCTGCGCTAACATATAAGTTAAGACGTTTTTTCCACAGCTGTTCAGTCTCTTCTTTAGACTGACCACCAATCAGCTTCGCACAGGGCTCGGCTGCTTCATCAATATGACTATCGGCAAGCGATGTCACTCGATGAGCGTGCAAGTTCACTACATTCATAAAATACACCACTTCTCAGACTACGGAAGAGTTTACAAATACTCTTGCAAGGTAAAAATCTGAGGCCTGATACCCTCAGATGATTCTTTATACCCATTGAAGTGGTGTGATTAAATTCAACTTTGGCTTATTAGCATAAAGTAGAAAGCATAAAGCAATGTTTTAAAAGGCTTTTTAAAAACCTCGCGCAGCCACTTTAGACTAATGGTTTACCTTCTTTTTATCACTAATCATCTTTGTCACAATACTAAATAAGTTACTGATATTAAAAACGGTACCAAAAATACTGCCTACTGAGAGGGCGTACATAAGCCCTAGTGTTTCTGCGAGCAAAAAATATCGTCTGATTTTGCCTGTTTCACGTAAGACAATTGAGCCTATCGTAAAAATGAGAGATGACGCATAGGCGATAAAAACATTCCAGTCATGGTGCAGAATAAACCACTCATACAGCAAGAATAGGATATTGGCGGCCACGAAGATAAACAGAACCCATCGACTACGATTTTTAATAGCAATGAAATTACGTAACCCCGCTAAGCATGTACCCACGCCGGCAGCCATGGCATCAAGCATAAAGAAGTGCACGCTTAAGCTCAGCAAAGCAAAGGCAGAGATAAACAAATAGCGCTCAACTCTATTTTGTCTATAACCTATAAAATTGAGTACGACGGCAATAGCACCGAACGCTTCAGCTACAATCAACATGTCTTACTACCTGCGTTAAAAACGTAAATAAAAATCGCGGCAAAGCGCTTTAAAATGACTTGAGTAATCTCCGGTTTCATCTCTAATTACCAGATTCTCAATGACGCTTTTTTTGTGTTGTTTACTCATACAAAATACCGTCACATAAGGGGAGTGTTGGTCATTGTGCTGCACTTTTAATATACGATTTGTGGCTAAGCCTATTTCAGCAGCTAAGTCTGTAATTTCGCTCTCCCGAGTAAAAGGATAAAGGCAATAGAACTCACCCGTACTGGTAAGGTGCTCAATGACAAATGAAAATAGATGCGCTGGAGTAAGTGAAACCGTTTGCCTAGCCTGTTCTCTAGTGTCACTTTGCGAATTGTAGGCATGACTATGGCCTTTTACCTGCTCGAAATAGGGCGGATTAGACACGATAAAATCGAAAGTGTTATCCGCTGCTAAGTCGGACAACTTGGTGTGCTGCACCGTTATTTTTGTTGGCCAGGGCGAAGCCCCTACGTTTGCGCTTGCTTGCAGTGCTGCGCCTTCGTCGATATCGATAGCGGTGATTTTTGCCGATGCTAAAGACTGTTGCGCCATCATTAGCGCGAGAATGCCCGTGCCAGTGCCTATATCAAGAATATGCGCACTTTGATTAGGCTTAGCCCAACTACCTAAAATCATACTGTCGGTATTTACCTTCATGGCACAATTGGTTTGATTAACAACAAATTGCTTGCAGCGAAACATGGTGGTTCTCTTTATGTTTTTGTTTGTGTTTTCTAGAACGTGATGCTCTAACGCTACCACTTTTGCCTTGTCATCATGTTTCTTGCTACATCGGCAGCATGCACTGGGCGGTATTTTTTCAACGGCCCTTGCATCAGCATTTTCCAAGCAGGTGCAGTTTTTTGTGCCACATCTTCAAGAGTGCGAGATTCGCTTCGCGCACCTAATAACAGTGAGGGACGTACTGCTGCCGCATGTGGAAGCTGAGGCATGCGCATTATCGCGTTTTCCAACTCGCCTTTCACCCGTAAATAAAAGTTACTGCTTTTCGCATCAGCCCCAACCGACGAGATCCATACAAAACTGCCAGTTCGCTGTGCTCGAGTCAGTTGAGCGGCAATATGCACGTATTCAAAATCAACCCGTCTAAACGCCGATTTAGAGCCGGCTTGCTTAAGTGTGGTACCTAAACAGCAATACACGTGATCGACACCAAAATACCCTTGGTAGTCTTGCAGGTTATCAAAATCGATAACCACGGGTTTCAACCTTTTATACGGATCGCCGAATTGATTAGACTGCAGCGGCTTTCTTACCAAACAGGTCACTTCGCTATAGCGACGGTCCTGTAAAAGTATATTTACCAACGTTCGTCCCACTAATCCGGTCGCTCCTAGCACCATTGCGGTTTTCATACTTAGTACCTTGTATCCTAAGACAGTTTCTCTACAATCAACTATTCGACAGTTAAAAATATGCAGATAAAAATGAAAAAAGCCTTTTTAATAGGAGCCGCTATGCTCTCTACCGCTGTACAGGCCGCACCGCTCGATATTGAGCGTATTTTCGCTTCTCCTTCCCTTGATGGCAATGCGCCTCGTGCACTTAAAGTTTCTCCTGATGGAGAAAGAGTTACGTTTCTAAAAGGAAAACAGACCGATTATGAACGTCTCGATTTATGGGAATACCATATAGACAGTGGCGAAACCCGCCTTCTATTTGACTCTAATGACCTTCAAAGTGGCGAAGAAGTGTTAAGCGACGAAGAGAAAGCCCGTCGCGAACGTATGCGCTTATCTGGCTCGGGCATTGTAAGCTATCAGTGGTCTGCAGACGGAAAAGCGCTTCTTTTCCCGCTAGGTGGCGACGTGTATTACCACAAGCTCGGCGAAAAAGGGGCAAAGCAACTTCTTGATACCGACGTATTCGAGACTGATATTAAGCTTTCTCCTAAAGGAAATTACATTTCTTTCATTCGCGACCAAAACTTGTTTGTAAAACATATTGAGTCGGGCAAAGAAACCGCCATCACAAAAGAAGGCGGCGGTAACATTAAATTTGGTATGGCCGAATTCGTTGCTCAAGAAGAAATGGGCAGAATGACTGGTTACTGGTGGTCACCTGATGAAAGCTTTATTGCATTTACCAAAGTAGATGAAAGCCCTGTAGATGTCATTTCTCGTTCAGAAATTTATGCCAACGACATTAAAACCATTGAACAAAAATACCCAAAAGCAGGCACCAACAATGTACTTGTTGAGCTTGCTATTCAAAACATCAATAACGGTGCACGTAGATGGGTAGACTTAGGCGAAGACAAAGACATATACCTTGCCCGCGGTAAATGGATGCCTAACAGTGAAACCTTTACCTACCAATGGCAAACTCGCGACCAACAGACTCTTGAGCTGCGAGCGTATAACGTTCCAACAGAAAAGCAGGAAGTGTTGTTAAGCGAAACCAGTAACACATGGGTTAACTTACATAACGATTTATACTTTTTGTCTGACTCAGACCAGTTTATTTGGGCCTCTGAGCGAGATGGCTTCAAGCACCTTTACCTTTACGAGAACAACGGCAAGTTAGTACGTCAGTTAACTCAAGGCGATTGGGTAGTTGATAACATTGAAGCGGTTGATGCCAAGAGCAATCGAATTTACTTCGCGGGCCGTAAAGATACACCGCTTGAAAGCCACGCCTATTCGGTATCCTTAAACGGTGGCGATATTTCACGTATTACCAACGAAGGCGCTTATCACAGTGTGTCGTTCAGTAAAGATGCCTCCATTTTTATCGACCGTTTCTCTACCATTAACTCACCTGCCCAAGTGAGTTTAAATGATGCTTCTGGCAAGCGTATTACATGGCTTGAAGAAAATAAGGTTGAAGAAGGCCACCCGCTATATCCCTACATGGACACGTGGACTAAACCTGAATTTGGCGACATTACCACCAAAGACGGCGCCATCTTAAAGTACCGTATTTACAAACCTGAAAACCTTGAGAAGAAACACCCTGTTATTGTGTATCTTTACGGTGGCCCACACGCGCAAGTTGTGACGAATAGCTGGGCAGGTAATCGTGGGTTACTGATGCAGCATTGGGTAGATAAAGGCTATGTGGTGTTTACCCTTGATAACAGAGGCTCTAACTACCGTGGAAAGGCATTTGAAGATCCTATCTACAAGAAAATGGGCTTTGTCGAAGTTGACGACCAAGTGGCTGGTGTTGAGTTCTTGCGAACCCTACCTTATGTCGATGCTAAGCGTATTGGTGTTCATGGCCACAGTTATGGCGGTTACATGACGCTAATGACCATGTTTAAAGCGGGCGACTACTTCCAAGCAGGTGTGTCTGGTGCTCCAGTTACCGACTGGCGCTTGTACGATACGCATTACACCGAACGCTATATGGGCAACCCTAAAACCGATGATGATGCATACACAGCCTCTTCCGTCTTCCCTTACGCGAAAGACTTAAAAGGTGACTTACTTATTTATCATGGAATGGCTGATGATAACGTGTTGTTTACTCACTCTACTATGCTATACAAACACCTTCAAGATTTGGCAATTCCATTTGAAACCATGGATTACCCAGGTAAGAAGCACAGCATTCGTGGTAAGCAAACGGGTATTCACTTGTACAAAACCATTACTAACTTCTTCGACAGAAATTTAACGCCTGAGCAATAAGGTGTTTAATTTTAGGCGTTGAGAAAAACGGTAAATAAAAAAACGGCGGGGCTTTTAAAAGCACCGCCGTTTTTATTTATACTTCACTTTCACTATTTCAAACCGCTGTGAAACACCAGCCGTTCATAAATATAGAATTAAGCAAACATCTGATTGGCAAGATTCTTTTGTACATCTTGCGCAGATGCTTTACTTAACTCAATTTCAATAGCGTCACTTTTACCTGATAACCATATTTTTAGTTCTGCATCGGTATCGAAGTGACCTGCCGTTTCTACCACAAACTGGGTAATCGACTTATAAGGAATAGAATGGTAATTAACCTTTCTGCCCGTTAGTCCTTGCTTATCAATAAGAATTAAACGCTTATTAGTAAATACGCTTAAATCTCTTACTAGTTTAAATGCTGCGGTGACGGTTTCATTTTCTGCCAATATGGGGGAAAGTTCTTCATTTACCGCTTCAGCACTGGTTTCACTAGCGTTACCTAGCAAGGTGTCAAATAAGCCCATTTTATTCTCCTAAACAGACACGAGTTTTGTAAGCCACTGTACACGATGAGCAAGGGGCTTAGGCTTGTCTAAGGCAAAACCTTGACCATAGTCTACCTGTAATGCCTTTAGTACATTTGCCGTTGCGGTATCTACCACAAACTCCGCCACCGTTTGCTTACCCATACTGTGAGCAATGTTATTTATCGCGGTAACTGTAGCATGATCAATCGGATCGTGAACAATATTTCGAACGAAGGACCCGTCAATCTTGACGTAATCAACATCCAAGTTTTTAAGGTAAGTGAACGACGACATACCCGCACCAAAATCGTCAAGCGCAAAGCTACATCCTATTTCCCGAAGAGTAGAAATAAAGTGTTTAGCCGCACTTAAGTTAGTCACTGCTGTGGTTTCTGTGATTTCAAAGCAAATTTTTTCTAACGGTACTGAGGTGCCTTGAAGCCGCTGGGTAATTTTCATTAAGGTGATTTCATCACCAAGGGTAATTCCTGACAAATTTATCGCCACTTTAGCCACATTGTCTACATGCAGCGGATTAGCCTCTAATGTCTTTAATGTATTGTCTACTACCCAGTAGTCTACTTTGTTCATCAAGCCATGACGCTCGGCAAGGGGAATAAATAAACCTGGACTAATAAGTGTGCCATCACTTCCGGTTAACCGTAGCAAAATTTCATAGTGTTCAAGGCCGCGGTTATCGTCTTCAGTTATGCCATTAAGCGGCATAATGGCTTGGCTATATAATTCAAATCCATCGAACTGCAGCGCTTTGTGCAGGGTGTGTAATACGTCATTTTCGCTGCTATCCATGCCTAGCTGAGCATCTTGAGCGTGATAGACAAAGTATCTATTTCTTCCTAAATGCTTGGCCTTATAGCACGCATTATCAGCAGCCTTAATAAGTTCTGCCGCATTATGCTCTTGAGGATTTATTTCAATGACACCAATGCTCGCCCCAACGAAAAATAACTTATCTTCATACATAAACCGGTATGTAGAGATAGCCTTTAACAGCTTATCGAGCTTAATCTTTACCTTATCGAGAGGCTGTTCGTGATAAATAATACAAAACTCATCGCCACCTATTCGGGCAAGTAAATCTTTGTCGCTAATGTGCTGCCGAAATATAGTAGACACTTCTTGAAGTAACTTATCGCCAGCGGGGTGACCACAGCTGTCGTTCACCAACTTAAACCTGTCCATGTCAATAAAGCACATTACGCCAGGGTTAGTAGTATCAGCCGAGATGAGTGAAGGGTATATGGCAGTGACGTTATCTCGGTCTATTTCTGCGTTAATAGCAGGTATATTAGCCGCATTGGCCTCTAAAATTTCACGTAGTTGCTTATCGAAAGCATAGCGGTTGAGTAGACCCGTTAATTGGTCGTGGTTAGCTTGATACGCCACTTCAGCTTGTAACTCTTGCTCTTTTGTCACATCTCTAGCTATACCTTCTACCGCAATAAGCGCTCCAGATTCATCTAATATAGGGGTATCTGAAAACTCTAGCACCAACTCTGTACTATCAGAACTGCAGTAGTGAACCAGATAAGGCGCAGGTTTTACCCCCTGCCCCGATTTCATTCGTATATCGAAAGTCTCATCAGGTATTTTCCTTACCAGTCGAGACTCTTTTTCGATGAAATAATCTGGGGTAAACCCTAAAATAGTGCTAATTCCAGCACTCACATAGATAAACTTATGGTCAGCGGTTTTGGTATAAACGAAGTGCCTGTGCATGCCATCTACCAGCCTACGATAACGCTCTTCACTCTGCTTGAGCGCTTGCTGAGCTTTGAATCTTTCTGTGACATCTCTTGCGGTTAAAGCAATGTTATCCCCTGCTTTAACCACTTGTACCTTCAGCCATTCAGGCGCAACCTTGCCTCCCTCGATAGAGATATACTCTTCAAAGGGCGTGTTGTTTGTTGCCACCTTCTTGATACAGTTGAACAGTTCGGCTTTACCTAGAAACGCTAACTGGTCTTTCAGTGTTTTAGCGCCTAACTCTGAGCATGCTCCACGAAATAGAAAGCGACTATAGCGATTCGCTTCAACTAACTCATAATCACTGCCGGTAGGCCGATAAATAACTAACGCATCTAATGAGGCCTCACTTGCCGTAAGGTAGCGCTTTTGACTAATCGATAGGCGCACCGCACCTTTCATTTGCTTATGAAAAATCCAGCTGGCCAATGCCGACATGAAAAGCCCTATTACCGCAACTAATACACCAGCACTATAACGCCCCACTTCGGTCTGCATAGACAGCGAAAACTGACGACCTATAAATGAGAAAGGCTCAGTAGTAATAACGGTTCCATCATTAACCAACTCCCCATTGCTAAACAGGGTGTGCCCCGAGTCTCGAAGCGCAAAATTAAACTGAGGACCTTCTAGCTCGCCTAGCATAACGCCCAAAATAGTTTGCGCATCAAAGCCCGCCAATAAGTACCCGTGATTAAGTTCTTGAGGGCTAATAGAGCGTCCAACAACAATATGGTAGTGACCCGTTGCTGACGAATGTACCAATGTGCTCGCCAACGATTCAGCCAGAGCGGGAATAGTTAGCCCTACCGACGCGAGTGGCTGACCGATAAGTTCGTTCGATAAGCGGGTTTTCATTCCATGGGAGGGCGTAGCAACCCATTGAATAACGCCGTTTTGATCAGCAAATGTTAGCGAACTATAGCCGCGCTGCATCCCCATCAACGACATTGCTTGCGCATTAAACCAATCTACCTGGTTGGGCGCAAAGGTTGGCCAGTTACGCATTAAATTGTGAACGGCTTGGATGCGTTCGGTAGAGAATACTTCCAAGCTAATTTTTACCTGTTCCGCAACTGACTGGGCTTTTGAAATCCGCACCCGTTTGTCTTCTTTGTCGAGATAGACACCCGCTGAGACAAAAAGTATGGAAAGAAACACGAACAGCACTAAGGGGAGTCCGTAAATTCGGTGGGTAACTCTTGATTGCATTACAATTACCTCTCATTCGAGAGGCTGGGACTATAAACCGCGAATATGAATATTTTATGAATTAGCCTTTTTGTATTTAAATGGTAGGGTATACCTTTACTTATTGATGACTACGTTTAAATAAACGTGTTTCTAATGCAGATACAAGGCGTTACTCATGCACCCTAGTGAAACGGAACTGTCCTACTCGGCCATAACTCAAGCGTATGACAGAATTAAAAATCACGTAAAGCGCACACCCATTATGGAGTCGAGCCTGTTAAATAAGTGGATGGGACATCGCATTCTGTTTAAAGCCGAATGCTTGCAAACTATAGGGGCGTTTAAGCTGCGTGGTGCAATGAATTTCTTATCGCACTTAGATGAACGTGGTGAACTGCCTAAAAAAGTGGTGGCAAATAGTTCAGGCAATCACGCCCAAGCCGTGTCTTATGCGGCCGCAAAATATGGCATTCCTGCGACTATTTTTGCTAGTGAAACCATTTCTCCTATTAAAGCAGCGGCCACTGAAAGTTATGGGGCAACACTTAAGTTGTTCCCCACCCGCCAAGAAGCAGATATCGCCGTGGCCAATGCAGCCGAAGAAGAAGGGACTGTGTGGATCCCACCTTTCAACCATCCAGACATAGTAGCAGGTCAAGGCACCGCGGCCATGGAAGCCCTCGAAGATACAGGAAAGGTAGATGCTATCTTTGCCCCTTGTGGCGGTGGCGGCTTGTTATCAGGCACATTGCTTGCGGCCCGTGCGTTACAACCCGATGCGTTAGTGATTGGGGCTGAACCACTGGCTGCCAACGATGCATCTCAGTCATTGCAGCAAGGCGAAATAGTTGCGCTTGATGCTCCGCCGGTAACCCTTGCCGACGGCGCAGCAACGCCCTCAGTTGGCAATGTGACCTTTCCGCTATTACAAGCGCTTGATGATTTTTACGAGGTAGACGAATTACAAATAGCTTATTGGACGCAATGGCTACAGCACCTATTAAAACTTCATATAGAGCCCACCTGTGCCATGAGTATGGCAGCAGTTGCGGCATGGGCTGCTAACACGCCACCAGGGCAGACCGCTTTGGTTATGCTATCTGGCGGCAATATAAGCCAAGCCTCTATGGCCGAAATTTGGCAGCGCGACTTTTTACTACAACCCCCTATTATTAACATGGAAGAATAAGCATGCCAAAAATGCACGTTAATACGACAGAAAGAGTAAGTGGAGTTACCCCTAATCAAAGTAACAACCGCACCATAAAACGTTTCATTCTTAAATTCAGTGGCGCACTTGCTATAGCCACACTATCGGGTGTCGCGTGTGCAGCAACACTTTTTACCAACGTAAAAGGTTACACGCTGAATGATGATACTAAGTTAGTATCGTTCACATCGATTCTTATCGACGAAGGCAAAGTGCTTTCTCTCGATATAAAACCAGATGAGAGCACTGCTCAAACGTTAAATATTACCAACACCATTGATGGTAAGGGCCGCGTAATGTTGCCGGGGCTTATAGATGCGCACGGGCATTTATTGGGCTTAGGTGCCAACCTACTTGAAGTTGATTTACGTGAAAGTACCAGTGCTGCCAATGCCGCTGATAACGTAGCAAAATATGCACTAGCAAATAGCACGCAACCATGGATTACTGGCCGAGGGTGGAACCAAGAATTATGGTCTGATAGAGCCTTTCCCACCAGTGCTGATTTAGATAAAAAAGTGTCCGACCGGCCGGTATGGCTAACTCGTGTAGATGGCCATGCGGGTTGGGCTAATACCAAAACCCTCACCTTGGCGGGTATTACCAAAGACACCCCCACGCCAGTTGGCGGTGAAATTGTAAAAGATGCCAACGGCGAGCCGACTGGGGTATTGATTGACAATGCCATGGCATTAGTCGAACCCTATTTACCAACACAGAGCAATGCGGTTTACAAACGCCAACTCGATGCTGCAGGTAAGCACTTACTATCAAATGGTATTACGTCGATGCATGATGCGGGCGTCGGCCGTGGTGTGTACGACTTCTATATTAAACAAGCAGTTCAAGCTGAATTACCCATTCGAATATACGCCATGATAAGCGCCACTGACCCTGACTTAAGTAAACTACTTGGAAAAGGGCCAATACGGGACGCTAACGATTATTTGTACATTCGTTCAGTCAAAGCTTACGGTGACGGTGCCCTTGGCAGTAGAGGCGCAGCCTTATTAGCTCCCTACTCTGACGCTCCCCACCAGCATGGTTTATTACTCACTCAGCCTGAGGACATGACGCCGTTATTTACATCGGTCATCGGTGCCGGGTTTCAATTGAATTACCACGCTATTGGCGACAAAGCGAATCATGTTGCGCTTAATGAATTTGAAAAAACATTTGCTGCTATTGGCGGTAGTGAATTACGTAACCGAATAGAACATGCGCAAGTTATCGCGCCTGAAGATCTCGCTCGTTTTGCCGAGTTAGATGTATTGCCATCCATGCAACCAACACATGCCACCAGCGATAAAAATATGGCTGAAGATCGTATCGGAAAAGACAGAATGGAAGGTGCTTATGCGTGGCAAACTTTACTTGAATCAGGCATTCCTTTGCCATTAGGCTCAGATTTTCCTGTCGAATTGGCAAACCCATTTTATGGTTTGCACGCTGCGGTAACCCGTCAAGACAGAGACAATCAACCGGTGAAAGGCTGGTATGCACACGAAGCGCTTACTATTGAGCAAGCCTTTAAAGGCTTTACATTAGATGCCGCTTACGCGGGACATATGGAAGATACACTTGGCACCCTTACACCGGGCAAATGGGCTGATTTTATTCTGGTTGATCAAGATATCTTCACCATTGATAAAAAAGATATTTGGAAAACCCAAGTGCATGCTACCTACATAGCAGGCAAAAAAGTGTTTTCGAAATAGCCGTTGTTGGGAGGCAGCACATTGGAAATTGTTATTATACCGGTTACGCCATTTGCTCAAAACTGTTCGCTTATTTGGGACGCAGGTAGTAAACAGGGGGCATTTGTTGACCCTGGCGGAGATATACAGAAACTTATCGGCGCGGCGTCGGATAATCAGGTCACTATTGAAAAAATCATTCTTACCCACGGTCATTTAGACCATGTAGGTGGCACCGTCGAACTGGCTAAGCATTACGATGTGCCGATAATAGGGCCACATCTGGGGGACAAGTTTTGGCTAGATGCCCTTATGCAGCAAAGCCAAATGTTTGGCTTTCCACCTGCCACGCCCTTTGTGCCTAACCAATGGTTAAATGACAAAGATACCATTTCAGTTGGCGAGCTAACGCTTGAGGTATTGCACTGTCCGGGACATACCCCTGGCCATGTGGTTCTGGTGGAGCGAACGAGTAACAAGGTTATTGTAGGTGATGTGATTTTTGCAGGTTCGATTGGGCGCACTGATTTCCCTCAGGGAAATCATCAACAGCTACTCGATTCAATAAACGCGAATATTTTAACGCTGCCTGACGATATGGTGATTTACCCTGGTCATGGCCCTACTACCACGGTAGCAAAAGAAAAAGCCAGCAACCCTTATGTTGCGGGGCAATGGGGTTAAGTGCTTATAGAAGTGCCAATAGGGTAGCTTTCCCGTCCATTAAAAAAGGCGAGTAATCCACTCGCCTCTTACTATTATCAATGTCTAACGTTATAGACATTGATGCCTGCTTCCTTTCCTATTGCCTTTACCTATTACTCTTTACCTATTGGTAAGCACCGCTGGCGTAATGAAGTTCATAGCTGTGGCTATAGATTTCTAGAATGTTGCCAAACGGGTCTTCCATGTAAATCATGCGGTAAGGCTTTTCGCCTGGGTAGTAGTAACGCGGGGCTTTCATGCGTTTCTTACCACCCGCTTCTACAATTTTCTCTGCCAAGCCTTCAACATCAGGATCTTGAACACAGAAATGGAACACGCCAGTTTTCCAGTATTCGAAGTTATTTTCAGGGTTTTCCTGATTTTTAAATTCGAAGATTTCTACACCCACACGGTCGCCCGTTGAAAGGTGCGCAATACGGAACTTATCCCAACCTGCACCAAATACGTCGGTACACATCTCGCCAATTGCTGAATCATCTTCAACAATCTCAGTGGGCTTCATAATTAAGTACCAGCCTAGTACTTCAGTATAAAATTTAACTGCGGCATCAAGGTCTGGAACCGAAATACCAATGTGTGAAAACGTACGTGGATAAGGGGTGTTAACTGCTTCAGTCATCTTTATCTCCTCGATGTAAAGTATGCACGTATATTAACTAGACAAAGCAAACACTAGAAATTATGATTAATTCTTAAATCCATAATTTAAATTTATACCATGCTAAATCCACAGTGGCTTGATACGTTCAAAGTGCTAGTAGAAACGGGGAATTTTACCCGTACCGCAGAACAACGATTTATGACGCAGCCCGGTGTGAGCCAACACATAAAAAAGTTGGAAGAAGCCTGTGGCTGTGAGTTAGTCATTCGCCTAGGTAAAGGTGTAGAGCTAACTGAACAAGGTCAACGAGTTTACGACTATGCGCAAAGCTTGAGTAAGCATGAACAGGCACTCATAGAAAGCTTAAAGTTTGATGCGCCCTACGAAGGAAAGTGTGTAATTGGTTGCTCGGGTGCGTTGGCTCAGCGTTTGTACCCTGTACTTGTTGAGCTACAGGTTGCCCATCCGAGTTTGAGTATACATTTAGAAGTTGCGCCCAACCGAACCATCCTCAATAGCATTCACGCGTCTACTCTAGAATTAGGCATCGTCACGCAACAACCTGATGAAGAGATGTTTTCGTCTGAAAAAATCGGTAGCGAATCTTTGGGGCTTATATTGCCCAAAGGTGCTCTTGGTAATTTAAGTACGAATAGTGCTGATAATACTGCAAGTAGCCAAGAAAAAGACATTGCCGATATCTTGCTATCGCTTGGGTTAATTAACCACCCCGACGCCATGCACTATCTAAAACTTTACTTTAGCCACTCGGGCGAGCAGGCCCTAATGCAATTAGATCCTAGTCGGTTGCCAAAGCGTGGTTACATTAATCAGCTGTCTCAAATTTTATTACCCGTAAGCAAAGGGCTGGGCTTTACCGTACTGCCCATTAAAGTACTTGATAGCTTTACCAACGCCACTGAAAGTTTAACGATATACCCCGCCACAAACGATGTTGCCGAACCTCTTTACTTTGTGAAAACGCCCCACCGTTCGTTGCCACTACGCTATCAAAAAATTCAGTCGTTGATTGTACAAGCGCTTGAAAGCAGTTAAGTCAGCAAAAAGCGATGTTAGCTCAACTTGCTTGTTACGCGCTCAATTCAGGGCTCGGGCTTGTCATGGCCACTTCAGATTTGTGTACAGGAACATCCACTTTACCGCTGGCAATCACCTCGCCCTGCTGCCATAGCTTCCATTCACCACGCTCGTAAATATCCCATTGTTCGTCATGAGTTAGTGGCGCAGTGGCAATGATACTCACCACATCGTTGGGTGTGGTTTCTGCAGCAAAATCAATCTCTACCTCCACGTCGCTGAGGCAAGCTGGGCCAAACGGGGCACGGCGGGTAATGCTCGCCATTTTGGTGCTACAAAATGAAAACAACCAGTCGCCATTGCTTAATAAACAATTGAATACGCCCTGCTCTGCGTAGCCTTTTGCGATATCCACCAGTGTATCGGCCAATTGTTGCGGCATCGCATCACGAGGCAAGTTCTCGCGCACCTGATTCATTAAGTCGCAGAACATGGCTTCGCTGTCGGTATCCCCAACGGCTTCATACATGCCTTCACGAGGTACAAAGTTAGGCAGCTGCCCATTGTGGGCAAACACCCAATACTTACCCCACATTTCACGGGTGAAAGGGTGGGTGTTAGCAAGGTTTATATTGCCTACATTAGCTTGGCGAATATGACAAATAGCCGTTTCGCTTTTAATCGGCAGGTGAGATACAAACTCTGCAATTTGAGACGTAGCACAGGGCTCTGGATCGTGAAAAAGGCGAATGCCCTTGCCTTCATAAAATGCCATGCCCCAGCCATCTTTGTGCGGGCCTGTCTCGCCACCACGTCGGGTGAGGCCAGTAAAGCTAAAACACAAATCAGTTGGCGTATTGGCACTCATGCCAAGCAGTTCACACACGATGTACCCTTTTTTAGAACGTTAATAATAACAGGCTTGAGCATAAACAAGCTTGGCGCGCTAAGCAACGCGCAATACGTCTAATTTACACCTATTTATTGTGTCTGTTTTGCAAGCTAGCTGGGCGATAAGGCGCATCTACACCAACATACGCTGGACCAAAGGTAGCTAAGCCCTTTGGGGTTAAAAATGCATCAGGCGCAGGCAAAATAATAACCGCTAACGATTGGCCAATTTCATAATGCGGATTGGTCACTGGCTCACCAGTATTCTCATCAATTACACAAATGAGATCTGGAATAGTCACATCCACTTCACCATCGTAGTAGCTGATTAGGTTTTCGTTCTTAACTCCTAACTTGTAGGTATGTCCTGCGTCATTCCCTTCATCATCGTCTGCGCCAGCTAAATCAACGGTTCCGACAGAAAAGCCACCTATGGTATCAAATTCAAAGGCTGTCACTTTGCCTCTAAAGGCAACAAAGCCATTGCCAACATCTGCAATCACTTTGGCAATATCCGCACCTTCCTCTTTGGCTGCCGATACCGCTTTACCTAGCGCCCACGCTTTTGAAATAGTTCCACCAATAAGGGCATGCCGAATGTCTTTTACTGGCATAGCGTGGTCGATAGCCGCTATGTCGTTGGCGCTAACTTGGCAAAGTGCACGCATAACATGCTCGGCTCTTTGGTCATCATGCAACCCTTCACACACGAAGGTTTCGCAAAAGCTGTTGGCGGCAATAACAGGCGCGGCATCCAGTCCGTTTAGATAATAGGTTGAGTGGGTTATTTCAGGTACAGCCCGCCCAGCGGGATCACCGTCAATCACCACGCCACCATTTAACGCTGCGGTATAAAATGCCACAGCTGTATTAGAACCGCCCATTTCACAGCATACCGTGCCATAAAACTTTCTATCAAAATAAGACTCTATGCGGCTATACGCGGCGCATATAGCTGGCTCAGCATTTCTGGGTAAGGCTTTGTATTCGTCGGCCTCTTTGGCCGTTAAATCGAGGGCGCCGAGCAAATAAGGCGTGCAAATCCATTCATCGTCGGGGGCTTCATCTAGTCCTACAAGCCGAAGTGGTAATCCCTTCTCTATCACTTCGTTAATTAATGCTAGGCCTTCACTCATTTCACCACCGCCCCCGGTGCCTAGCACAGTACAGCCTAGCAAAATGTCTTTCATATCTTGAAAGCTTAGTTCTTTCATAGGTTTTCTCTTTCGGTGGTGTCTTTGGTTGCGGTTGCGGGTGCAGTGCTATCGGTACTGTTCTTTACGGCGCTCTTATTAGTAAGAACTCGCATTGCGCGGGTTAAAATAAGGTAGCTGGCTAACGAAATAATTAAGGCGTCTATGGCTTCAATAGGGGTGATAAAAAGCCCTGTTTCAGCGCTGGTAAAGCTAAACAGGATACCGGTTATCCACGCGGCTATGGCGCAAATGTTAAACGCAGGAATAAAGTCACCCGCCCGGTACACAGCTTGTCGTCGAAGAATAAAAAAATCAGCGCAGTAGATAGCCGCAACAGGGGTAAACATGATAGACAAAGAGAAAAGGAATTCAGAAAAACTATCAAGCAAATTAAGTGATGACGCCACGGCTCCCATCACACCCATCGCAATAATCAGTAATTTTTGTTTGCCACCATTAATGACTGCCGCAGCCCCCAATGAGGCACTGTATAAATTCAGTACATTGGTGAGCCAGCTGGAACAAATAAGCAATACAAAGGCGGCTAGCCCCAGCCCAACCTTTACCATCAGGGCAAGAATATCGTCACTACCGAATACATTTGCGGCTAACGAAGCAGCAATGTAGACAAACGTGCTTAATAGAAAAAAGGGAATGAAAGACGCCGACCATGCATCTCGTTTTGTTCGACAAAAGCGGGCTAAGTCGGGCAGCAACACGATAGACACAATAAAGCTTCCTACCACCGCCGACACCGCCGTACCAAACCCCATCGTGGGCTCGACGGACGCCAAGCCACCTGAGGTCTCTATCGCCATCGCGCTTTTTATTAATAGGAATAGCGTAACCATTCCCATAATAGGTACCAGCCAAGTGGATAATTTTTCCATGCGCTGAAAGCCGTACAAGGTAGTAACAACAATGACAGCACTAACGCCCCACTCGATAGCACTGGTGTTAAAAGTAATACCCAAGTAATCGACCAGTAAACCGTTGGTGGCTAGCGCGAATAAGTCAAGATTAACGCCGTACCAGCCTAATAATGATAGTACGAAACAAAAAGACACAAGCTTTGCGCCCCATACCCCAAACACATGGCGTATGGTTAAAAACGATGTTAGCCGGTTAGCATGCCCTACCAGCGCGGTAACCGTACCAAAGAAAGCTAAAATTAATCCACCTACCAGAAAAGCAGCAATACTTTCCCAAAAGCCCAAAGCTTCGCCTATTTCTATCCCCGTGATCAGCCCAGGAACCGCAAAAGCCAACGCCCCGTTTATCATACCTACCGCGACGCCACTTGTTTGCGCACTTTCAGGCACAGGCTCCAGGGCGTAGTCATTAGTATCTGTTGTATTTTCAGACGTCATATTTTTGTTATCCCTGTTAAGGTCGACAAATTGCGAAATGACTAACGCATTCCAGCAATTATCGTTTGAATTTATTCACTGACGTAAAAATAACGCATACATTTAGCGCGATAAAAGTCGCTATACACGCCCAATTTTAATTCCCAATACTATTGTGCAAACTTTCCACAAAATAATATTTTGTTAATTAATAAATTTTGATAGTCTGACTAGCGAATTTAACGCTTATTACGAACTTATTGCCATTTTAAAAAATATTATTTCACGCTAGCAAGATACTTTATCTTCTATCTGACTCCTATGAAGACCCCAGCAGAAAAGCTTTTCAGCGCGAAAGACAGTCCTATATGTAGCGATACATGAATTTAAGCTAACAGAAACTACCTTATGAAAAAGATTATTCATTTAGACAGCTACAACCAAAAGATATTGGCCATATTGCATTTGCAAGCAGACCTCACCAACGTGGAATTAGCGGGCCGAGTTAACCTTTCCCCTAGCGCCTGCTTTCAGCGAGTAAAAGCATTAAAAGAAGCTGGCTACTTTCGCACCTTTCACGCTGACGTGAATATTGAAGCCATGTGCGAACATGTTTTCGCTTATGTTGAATTTACCTTGCATGACAATAGTGCCCCTTTTAAACGGCGCTTCATTGCTGCTATTCGAGAAATACCAGAGTTCATGGATTGCATGCAGATTACAGGAAAAGTGGATTATGTGTCGTTCAGTTGTTTTGCGAATATCGCCAAACTAAATGATGCCTGTACATCGCTGAGCGACAGAGAAGACCTTGGTATTAAGCGCATTGAAAATCGAATTATTCTATCAAGAGAAAAATTCTTTTTGGGCTATCCGCTGGCGCAATTAAAATGGTTGGATAAAGCAGAAATTTCTATGGGTGAATCTGCATCAGACAGGTAGCAAAGACGTATTATCGTTAAGCCACTCAGACATTGCAGCCTCATCAACGATCTCTACTTTTCCATACTGCTTACGAATTAGTGAAAGCGATACTAATTTATTCAGGGCCTTATGCGCGGTTAGCACAGTTACGCCTAATCGCTCAGCATAATCGCTTTGCCTAAGCCTTACAGCAGTAGTGTGCTGAGCCGCACTGGTTTGATAAATTAATTTCGCCAACTGTACATGAGTAGGTAAGCGTAAAATATCATCTAACCGCTCTAGGGTAGCGTGAAGCTTTATGGCAAGATTCCGCGTTAAAAATACGCCAACTTCAGGATGCGCAACCTCAAGTTTCCGAAAGCGGCTTTCATTAATTTGCAGCACATTGCAGTCGGACATTGCTTGCGCATGATGGGTTCTGGCCAACGAAGCATATAGGGTGAATTCGCCAAAGGTGTCGCCCCGCTCCATTACTGTGGTGAGTTGATAGTTACCGTCCACGCCATAATTGCCCACCTTCACTTGCCCAGCCAATACGATGGACAGCCCAGGTTTTAAATCCCCGCGATTGTGGATCATAGCGCCATTTTCGTATTCAGTTGGCGTACCAAATTGATTGCATAACGTAAGTAGTGACTCTTCCATTACAACCTGATTGAGTGCTTTTACATACGACACTTTTTCACCAAATCTATAGTTCTATATATTTACCATGTTAATGGGGTGTTAACTTTACTGCAATAAGTGGAGGTAATTATGAACTATCAAATTGCGATCATCGGAATTTTTCTATTATTTGCGTTACTGGAAGCAAAGCAAGGTAAGCTTTTTAAGAAAAGCGCAGAAGTAAGCGATGATGGAAAAGTCGAACTCATTGGCACTCTCGTACTATTTGTCGTTACGCAGCCATTAGTGCTGTTTAGCGCAGGTGCATTGATGCTGTTAGTTGTACCTCAGTATCAAGGAGCATTAAGCAACTCATCTATTTTTCTTCATATTGCATTGCTACTAATATTTGATGACATGATGCAGTATTGGTGGCACCGCCTGTCTCACTCCACACGTTTCCTATACAACCTGCACCGTGCCCATCACAACGGCAAGTACATGAGCGTGCGCATTATCTATCGCAATAACGTGTTCTATTACTTGTTGATGCCATCGCTGTGGTTTTCAGGCGCGCTCATCTATTTAGGGTTAGGCTGGACCTATGCGTTCTATCTTGTGGTTAAGCTAAGTGTGATTACCGGTGCGCATGCCGAATGGAAATGGGACAGATTTTTGTACCAAACACCGTTTCTTAACAAGCTTGCTTGGATTCTTGAAAGGACTATGTCCACGCCATCTACTCACAGTGCCCATCATGGCTTAAAAGCGGATGATGGCGTAACTAACTATAAAGGTAATTACGGAAATCTATTATTTTTCTGGGACGTGTTGTTTGGAACGGCCAAAATTACGCGAAAATACCCAGCTCAATATGGTATTGAAGGGATGTTTTACGCTAATTGGGTAGAGCAACTTGTATGGCCGCTATACAAAACGCCGCGAAAACCTAAATCGGCTAACAACTCAGCTGAGGAAACGACTAACAAGCCGTCATCTAGCCCTAAGGGCAAAGCAGATTCCGAGGGAGTATTGATATCAGAGCCTACGGTGAATAAACCTGACCCAGCCATATGAAAAGGGGCTGATGTAGGAGCAGTATCACAACTGCTCCTTACGGTTTTTAGTTGTGCTTACTCGGGAGCTTTGGGTAGATGCTCACTTACAGGCCTGCTTAAGCTTCTTCGTAAAGTGTTGCAATCCACTTCTCTTCAGAGATGAAGCTCCATGCCCACTTGTCCCATTTACTATCGAGCCCTGCTTCAGTAATTGCTTCAAGGCTCATGTCTTTTGCTTTCTGCGCTTTTACAAAGGCAAAAGTTTCTTCAATCATGGCAAGAAAGGTAGTGTATTCAGCTTTGTTACTAAGTTCTCCATGACCAGGAATGAGCACAGTATCGTCATTTATTTTAGCCAACACTTGTTTGACTGATTCTATGTAGCCTTTAACACTACCGCCAGAATTTAAGTCGATGAATGGGAATAACCCATTAAAGAATAAATCACCCGTGTGCATGATATCCGGCTGTTCAAACCATACTATGCTATCGCCATCGGTGTGCCCTGACTCAAGGTGCATAATGTGAATGGTTTCACCGTTAAAATGTAACTTAATGCCGTTTTCATAAGTGATAGCTGGTAGCGCATCTGGCGATACTTTTTCATCGTTGGCTAATCTAACGCGCACATTATCGTGGGCTAGAATAGTCGCGCCTTTGTGGCTGTGGAAAAATGCATTTGAGCCCGTATGGTCGTCGTGGTAATGGGTGTTGATCACATACTTGGGCTTATCGCTACCGAGCTCGCCAAGTGCCGTCGCAATTTTTTCAGCTAAAGGGGCGAATTGATCGTCAATAATTAGAATGCCATCGTCACCCGCAGAAACGCCGATATTACCGCCCATCCCCGTCAACATATGCACTGAGCCTTTAAGTGCTGTTGCCTCTATTTCAACCTTTTCGAAACGGTCTTGCGAAAAAGCGGCTGGAATGAAGGTGGTCGATACTAAACTTGCAGCAAGTAGAAAACTTCGGGTAAATTTGTGCGTCATTAGGGTTCCCTTAAAGAGTGCTTATTATTGGATAGATTTAAATACACTATGACCTAGTTTGTGGTTCAGATCATTTTTTCATCGTGTGGGATCTCACCAATATAAGCAAATCGAGGGACAGACTTACCTTCTACCACCACCTCTTCTTGAAACATACTTAATGGGCGTACCCACAGGGCTTTTTCGCCATAACATGGGCGATATACCACTAGGGAAGACTCGTCTTCTGAATGTGTCGCCACTTCGTAAACGTCGTAATCACTGCCTTTATAATGGCGGTATCGACCTGGGGTTTTGAGCTCTTGGGCTTTAGGTTCTGGGGTAGTCATGATAGCTCCTGCTTTTCACTTTTTTGTTAATTTGAATACGGTAGAATTCGGGCTCTGTTCATAAAGCGTCTGATAAGGTTGCTCAACTTTGGAGTTATTCACTTATCTACTCGGCTATCTACTCATCTAGGTACTCATCTATCTACTCATCTAGGTACTCATCTATCTACTCATCTAGGTACTCACCTATCTCGCACTTTACAACTCACCTTTCTAATCACCTATCTACTCACCCTCTAGGGGTAAAGGGAGTTGATGTATGGTTTGTGCCTCACCAAGACCAATGTGCAGACCAACTAAGCGTATACCACGGCCTTTAGCGCGCTCGTAAGCTTCTTGTAGTAGGGTATCAAAGTAATGCGCATTTAACGAAGGGCATCGATGCTCAACCGTGGTTAGCTGGAAGTCTTGAAATTTAAGTTTCACCCCTTGAGTGCGAATACGAACAGGTTTGCCTGTGCGCTTTTCATGCGCCTGTATGCGTTCCTGAAGCTTTTCTAGTAAGTGAGGCATAAAGTCGCGACATTCTTCTAATGAGTGAATATCGTTGCTTAGCGTGCGCTCTACGCCTATAGACTTACGCTCTCTTGATACTGATAGTTCTCGATCATCAATACCATGTGCACGCTCCCATAATACCGCGCCAAATTTACCTAATTCTTTTTGTATGCGCTCAAACGGGTAACTGCGCACATCGTTACAGGTGGCTAAGCCTAATCGTTGTAGCTTTTGCATTGTCACCTTACCGACCCCTGGAATTTTTTTAAGAGGCATGGCCCTTACAAAACTATCTAATTTATCAGGGGTAATGACGCAAATACCATTCGGCTTATTTTCATCGCTGGCCACTTTTGCTACGAACTTACAGGGCGCTACACCTGCCGATGCGGTTAACCCCAGCTCTGACTCTATTCGACTTCTAATTTCTTCTGCTATTAACGTAGCACTGCCACCGCAATATTGGCTATTAGTGACATCGAGGTAAGCTTCATCTAACGAAAGAGGTTCGATCAAATCGGTATAGTCGGCAAATATTTCGCGAATTCTTTGGGACTCTTTTACGTAAGCCTCCATGCGCCCTTTCACTAAGGTAAGGTTCGGGCAAAGCTTAAATGCGTAAGCGGTAGCCATGGCGGAACGAACACCATATTTACGGGCAGGATAATTACAGGTAGAAATAACCCCTCGATGTTGGGAGCTTCCACCAATGGCAATTGGGATATTACGTAACGCAGGGTTGTCACGCATTTCAACCGCAGCATAAAAGCAGTCCATATCTACATGGATGATTTTTCGCATGTTGTATGCTCCCAAACTGCCCCTAAGCCGCCCCTAAGTGGCTAGCTCTAGTATACAAGCCTTTAAAAAAAGGCTGTATGTAAAAACAGTATTCTAGAACATATCAGTAACGCTTACCACTATATACGATGATAGTAAGTAACTACTTTGCGCTAACTATGAATGAACGGGCAAAATAGGCGTATCGTTTTAGATAAAAAAAGCGCGGTAAGCTTACCGCCTATCGCGCTTTTATCTATGAACGGTTATTACAGTGTAGTGAATTTCAACATCTTGCAAGTCCTTGGTATGAAAGGCTCTATTTATTAGCGCCCACTGACATCACCAGGTTAACTACACCATCAGATTAAAGGATCTGATTCTGTTTCCATTCATTCAATTTCTTTTCTCTCGCTTCTTCTTTTTCCATACGAGACTTTTTGCGGTCGCAAGGCTCTGGGCAATCACATGCTTTCGCGATACCTAATGCGCCTAATCCACCGCAACTACCTGAGATAGTTTTGCGCTGCACCACGTAGCCAACAGCCATGGCGAGTACCATAGTGAGGAAGAAACCGAATGCTAAAATAAACGTAGACATAGCCTACTCCTTAATTATTTACTTCTACCAGTTTATCAAATTCTGGCGTGGCATACTCTTCAAATCCGTCTGCCGTGCGACGAATGAGGAATACAGCAAGTTGTTCTTGCTCTGCAAGGTCGATTGCACGTTGCCACCCCATAACATTGAACGCTGTGGCTAAGCCATCAGCAATCATTGAAGATGGGTTTACTACCGTAACCGATACCAAATCATGGGTTATCGGCGAGCCGGTATTCGGATCAATCAAATGAGAGTAGCGTTTACCGTCTTCTTCGTAATAGTTACGGTAATCGCCCGAAGTCGCTATAGCATTAGTACCAATAGACACCACTTTTTGGACCGCGCGTTCTGTCGTAACCGGCTTTTCAATCGCAATTAGCCATTCACTGCCATCGCCGCGTTCGCCTTTAACCCGCATTTCACCGCCAATCTCTACAAGGTAATGTTGTAAGTGATGAGCATCTAAAATCGCTGCCACTTCATCAACACCATAACCTTTAGCAATCGTTGATAAATCAACGTAAAGCATAGGATTTGCCTTCATAAGACCGGTTGGCGTTGTAGATAATTTCTCATAGCCTACATAATCTCGTACTGCATCGATATCGGCTTGGGTTGGCACTTTTTCAGGGCGTTTATTCGGACCGAACCCCCACAAATTGACCAAGGGGCCTACCGTAACATCTAGCACGCCGTCACTCAAACGAGCCAACCGGAGTGCTTCGTTAACTACCGTTAGTGTCTCTTTAGACACCTCGAAGTTATCAGAATAACGATATTGGTTAAATCGAGATAACTCAGATGTTGTGTCGTAGGTAGACATCAATTTATTAATATTAACTAGCTTTGCATCAATCTCTTCCTGCAAGCCTTCAACTTCTTTTTCACCTTCCGCAAGCACATACTTAACATTATAAGTCGTGCCCATGGTTTGGCCTTGCAGATGCGCTACTGCAAGCGGTTTGTCGCTGCAACTTGCTATCATTAGAATACTGATAGCGATAATAGCTAACGCTATACGTGCAAAAAATCGAATCACGTTTATGGTCCTTTAACTAAACAAAAAGGGGGCTCTCGCCCCCTTTCTTACCTAATGGATTTCGGATTAACCACCGAAGTCATCAAGCATTATATTTTCGTCTTCAACACCTAGTTCTTTCAACATGTTGATAACGGCTGCGTTCATCATAGGTGGTCCACACATGTAGAACTCACAATCTTCTGGCGCAGGGTGGTCTTTCAAATAGTTCTCAAGAAGAACTTGGTGAATGAACCCAGTATAACCTTCCCAGTTGTCCTCAGGCTGAGGATCTGAAAGGGCTACATGCCATTTGAAGTTATCGTTTTCTGCAGCTAACTCATCGAAGTCTTCTGTATAGAACATTTCACGAAGTGAACGTGCACCGTACCAGAAGCTCATCTTACGATCTGTTTTTAAGCGACGAAGTTGGTCGAAGATATGAGAACGCATTGGCGCCATACCAGCTCCACCACCGACGAATACCATTTCGTTTTCAGTTTCTTTTGCAAAGAATTCACCGAATGGACCAGAAATAGTGGCTTTGTCGCCTTCTTTAAGGCTCCAGATGTACGATGACATTTTACCAGCAGGTAGACTTAGGTTATTAGGTGGCGGCGTAGCAATACGCACGTTCAACATAATAATGCCTTCTTCTTCTGGGTAGTTAGCCATTGAGTAAGCACGAATAGTTTCTTCATCTACCTTAGATTCGATATCGAAGAAACCAAAGCGTTCCCAATCACCACGATACTCATCAGGGATTTCAAACTCTTTGTACTTAACATGATGCGCAGGGGCTTCAATTTGAATGTAACCACCAGCACGGAAAGGTACGCTTTCACCGTTAGGAATTTGAAGCTTAAGTTCTTTGATGAAGGTGGCTTTGTTGTCGTTAGAAATAACTTCACAATCCCACTTTTTAACACCAAATACTGACTCTTCAAGTTCGATTTCCATGTCTTGCTTAATCGCAACCTGACATGACAAACGACAGCCTTCACGGGCTTCACCTTTAGTGATGTGATCAAGTTCAGTTGGAAGAATTTCACCACCACCTGAATGCACGTCTACACGGCACTGGCCACATGAACCACCGCCACCACATGCTGAAGATACGAAGTATCCTGCATCTGCTAGTGCGCCAAGAAGCTTGCCGCCTGGCTCAGTTTTAATTGCTTTGTCTGGGTCGCCATTAATGGTGATAGTTACATCACCGCTAGGTACCAGCTTCGACTTAGCAAACATGATGATAAATACTAGCGCCAATACAATGGCAATAAACATGCCGACGCCTAGGAAAATTTCTACTTGATTCATTTATATGCTCCCGAGCTCGATTACAGCTGAATACCAGTGAATGACTGGAAGCCAAGTGCCATAAGACCCGCAATCATGAACACAGAGCCCAGACCACGAATACCATCAGGCATATCGGCATATTTAAGCTTTTCACGTACAGCGGCCAAAAGCACAATTGCGATTGCCCAACCCATACCACTTCCTACGCCGTAAACGACACTTTCGGTCAAGTTGTATTCACGTTGTACCGCGAATGCCACACCACCGAAGATAGCGCAGTTAACCGTAATTAGCGGAAGGAAAATACCAAGCGCGTTATAAAGCGCAGGGAAAAACTTATCTAAGCTCATTTCCAAAATTTGAACCAATGCCGCGATAACGCCGATAAAGGTTAAGAAATTCAGGAAGCTTAAATCTGCATCAGGGAAACCAGCCCACGCTAGTGCACCTGGTGCAAGGATGTTCACATAAATGATTTGGTTAACCGGTACAGAAATACCCAGTACTACGATTACCGCAACACCAAGACCCATAGCAGTTTTAACTTTCTTCGATACCGCCAAGAAGGTACACATACCTAAGAAAAGTGATAACGCCATGTTCTCAACAAAAATTGAGCGAACAAATAACGACAAATAATGTTCCATGACTTACTCCTTAGGCTCTACTTGCTCGGGACGAAGGGTACGGATAACCCAAATCATACCGCCGATTAAGAAGAATGAGCTAAATGGTAGGATTAACAAACCATTACCCTGATACCAACCACCGTTTTGAACTAGTGGAAGAATTTCGAAGTTCAGAATAGTACCGAAACCGAATAGCTCTTTAATTGTACCAATAACAATAAGTACAAATGAGTAACCTAAACCGTTACCAATACCATCTAAAAAGCTCATCAGAGGTGGGCTCTTCATTGCATAGGCTTCAGCACGACCCATTACGATACAGTTAGTAATAATCAAACCAACGAATACCGACAGCTGCTTCGAAATTTCGTACGAATAAGCCTTCAATATTTGGTCAACTACGATTACCAACGACGCGATGATAGTCATTTGGATGATAATACGAACGCTTGATGGTATCTGGTTACGAATCATTGAAATAAACAAGTTCGAAAACGCTACAACCGTGGTTAGCGCTAAAGACATTACCAAGGCTGTTTCTAGCTTAGTGGTAATAGCCAGTGCTGAACAAATACCCAGAACCTGTAAGGCGATAGGGTTGTTGTCCATAATTGGCCCAAAGAGGGCCTTTTTCATTTCTTTAGTATCTGCCATGAGACTCCCCTTATGAACGCCATGCCTGAGTCTTCAGGAACTGGCCGAAGCCTTGCTCGCCTACCCAGTATTGAATCGTGTTTTCAACACCTTTACTGGTTAGGGTAGCACCTGAAAGCGCATCAATAGTGTGTGGATTGCTTGGGTTTGCATTTTTAACTACGCGGATAGCCACTTCGCCATCTTCAAATAGTTTCTTTCCATCCCATTTGTCCTGCCACGCTGGGTTTTGCACTTCGCCACCAAGTCCTGGTGTTTCTTTTTGTTGATAGTAAATCAACTCACGAACTGTTTCGCCATCGGCGTCAAGGGCAAGAAAACCGTACATAAGATCCCACAAACCACTACCGTGAACGGGTAAGATAATGCGAGATACATCGCCAGCTTCGTCACGTACCAAATAAACACTGGCAACATTAGGGCGACGTTGGAAGCCAACGTTGCTGCTAGTCACTTTTGTGCTGTACTCAGTTTGCTTAGCGGCTTTATACATATCGTAATCTGGTTCTGGTGCTTCTACAAACTCACCGCTTTCCAAATCAACATAGCGAGATTCAATCTTTTCGCTATATGTACTTTCGATTGTTTTACCTGTCATGCCTGCTTCGTAAAGCCCTGCTGCGTTCAAAATGTTGCTCTTTTTATCAAGCGACGCATTAGTTTGTTGTAATGAGCGCAAGCCTACAGCTGCGCCAGATACAACAATTGAACACACAAGACAAACGGCAACTACAACGCCAATCGTTTTTCCTAAAGATTCTTTTTTAGCCGACACGAGCTACCCTCCGCTTGATATTACTTTGTGCGACGAAATAGTCGAACAGTGGCGCCCAAAGGTTGGCAAAAAGAATGGCCAACATTACACCTTCTGGGAAGGCTGGGTTTAGCACACGTACAAGTACTGTCATAAAGCCGATGAAAATACCGTATGCCCACTTACCTTGGTTGGTAAACGATGCAGACACAGGGTCTGTGGCCATAAAGAACATACCAAAGGCAAGACCACCAATAACAAAGTGCCAATGTGCAGGCATAGCAAACATGTAGTTGGTATCACTACCAATCATATTCAGCAAGGTGGCAAACACGGCTACCCCAATTGCTACACCAGCAACAATTCGCCAGCTTGCAATACGCATGTACATAATGAACAAGCCACCAATTAAGATAGCTAATGCAGAAACTTCACCCGCAGAACCTGCGATAGTTCCGAAGAAGCTGTCAAACCAAAGGTCCATATTAGCGTAATCAAGTGCGCCTGAAGCCGCTTGGCTTAATGATGTTGCACCTGAGTACCCATCAGCAGCAACCCAAACTTGGTCACCAGAGATTTGTGCAGGATAGGCGAAGTATAAGAACGCACGACCAGACAATGCAGGGTTAAGGAAGTTACGGCCAGTTCCGCCGAAGACTTCTTTAGCGATAACCACACCAAAGGTAATACCTAATGCAACCTGCCAAAGCGGGATAGTTGCTGGTAACGTTAATGCGAAAAGTACCGAGGTTACGAAGAAACCTTCGTTAACTTCGTGCTTACGTACAGAAGCAAATAGTACTTCCCAGAAGCCACCAACAATAAAGGTAACTGCATAGATAGGTAACCAGAAGCAGGCACCATAGAAGAATAGCCCTAACAAACCTGAGTTTGCTAAGTCTCCACCTAAGGCAGTGAATAACCCTGCTTGCCATGTGTCAGGCAGTGTACCGGCACCAGCGGCAATAGCTTCTTGCGCTTGGAAACCAATGTTATACATACCGAAGAACATTGCTGGGAATGTTGCTAACCACACCAAAATCATGATGCGTTTAAGGTCGATGCTGTCACGCACGTGCGTGTTAGCTTTATTTACTTTACCAGGAGTGTAGAAAATTGTTGCCGCTGCTTCATACAGTGCATACCATTTTTCGTGCTTTCCACCTGGCTCAAAATTTGGTTCAATCTTTTCTAAATACGCTTTTAAACCCATGACTAACCCTCTTTCTCAATCGTGGTCAAACAGTCGCGTAAAATCGGGCCGTAGTTGTATTTGCCAGGGCATACATAGGTACACAATGCCAAATCTTCTTCGTCCAACTCTAAACAACCCAATGTCTGAGCACTGTCACAATCACCAGAAATCAGATCTCTAAGCAAAAGCGTAGGGATGATATCTAGGGGCATAACGCGTTCGTAATTACCAATTGGCACCATAGAGCGCTCAGAGCCATTGGTTGTTGTTGTCATATCAAACTTCTTGCTGCCACCTAAGTGACCAAGATAAGCGCGCGTGACGGAATGCTTGTCTGAACCAGGCGTGATCCAACCAAGGAATTTCTTCTCGCGACCTTCTTTAAGCAGTGATACTTGGGTGTGGAAACGACCTAGGAAGCCGTGAACACCTTGTGCGGTTACGCCGTTTAATACAGAACCTGAAACCACACGTACGTCACCGTCTTGTTGTTCGTTTGCTAGCAACTCTTCTAAATCAGCACCGATAGTGGTACGAACTAGACGAGGATTTTTAGCAGATGGACCACCAATAGCAATAACACGACGGGCATCTAGCTCACCCGTAGTAAGCAACGCGCCAAAGGCCATTACATCTTGGTAGCTAATGTGCCAAACCGTTTTATTCAAACCAGCAGAATCCAAATAATGGATATGTGTACCTGCTAAGCCGGCTGGGTGTGGTCCTCCGAATTCTTCTACGTCTACTGCGGCATCGCCAGTGGCTACTGATGAGCCTGGAGCTTTACAAACGTAAACTTTGCCGCCACTTAACTGCGTTAACGCTTTTAAGCCGTTTACGAAGTCATCGTTGCGCTCAGCAATAATCACCGCTGGGTCCGCGGCTAGCGGATTGGTGTCCATTGCTGTAACAAAGATTGAATTTGGTACCGAGTCAAGGGCTGGAGATTTGCTAAATGGACGCGTACGTAACGCTGTCCACATACCTGACTCAACTAGGATTGATTGGAGTTGCTCCCGCTCAGTACTCGCGATTTTGTCTGCAGCAATTTTATCAAAGCTAACAGCATCACTGCCATTAACCTTAACCACTACTGATTGCAATACACGCCTTGCACCACGGTTTACCTCTACCACTTCACCCGCAGCTGGAGCAGTGAACTTAACGCCAGGATTCTTTTTGTCTTCAAAAAGCATCTGGCCTTTTTTCACTACATCGCCAACTTGGACGTGCATGGTAGGACGCATACCCACATATTCTTCTCCCAGAATGGCAACGCGTGAAACAGCAGACCCTTCAGCGATCTCCTGCTTCGGCGCTCCCTCTATTGGGAGGTCGAGACCTTTCTTGATTTTTATCATATGTAATCGCACTACTCTAATAGAAATACTCTTTTGCATGACCGCAGACAATCCTGCTTATCAGCATGCAAAAGCGTACTATTGTTAAGGTGTAGAACACCTTTAATATTTAGATTGACGGAATTTACTTACTGTTACGGTCAGCCTGTTATGAAGCCGTAACTTACATTCCAAATGTATAAGCGACGTTATACGCCTTTTCTTTTATAGACCAACAGTGAAAATTTACACTTATTTTTGTTGTTGTATTACTGCAATTAACGCTGTTGTTGAGTAGAAGTAGAATAGACCCCTACTTAATTTCGGGATTTTAGCATTAACCGAGCGGTTTGTGCCACGCAAATCATAGATAAAGAGCAACTTTTCTATAATTTAATGTAAACCCCATTTACGTTTAAGTGGTAAGTAAACAACGAAAAAGCCGTCTATTCGACGGCTCTACTCAATATTAGGCTTATTTAAGTATAGTAAACCTCTACCATTTCACGAGCGGGTCAATATCCTGTTCGTAATCAACACCTTCAACATCAAAACCAAACAGTTTTAAGAATTCGTGGTGATAACCAGCGTAATCGCTTAGTTCATGAAAGTTCTCTTGGGTCACTTTGTCCCACAAGGCTTGAATTTTAGCTTGCGTAACGTCATTGGTTTCAATGCCGTCCATGCGATAGCGGTTTGCCTCATCTAATGTGGGTGTATCACCAAATAGGCAAGTTGAGAACAACCCATGTATTTGTTCAATACAGCCCTCATGGGTCCCGTCGCGCTTCATCACTTCCTGCATTAACGAGATATAAAGCGGCATAACCGGAATGGCAGAACTGGCTTGTGTGACCAAGGCTTTCAACGAACTTACATTCGCTTCAACGAGTAATTCGGTATTTTTGCCAATGATAGCCGCGGCAGCTCTGTCTAAGTCTTCTTTTGCTTTTCCGATGGTCGCTTGACCATAGATGGGCCACGTTAGTGCTTTGCCGATATAGGTGTACGCCGTGGTCTTGCAACCTTCAGCAAGTACGCCAGCCTCTGCTAGATGATCCATCCAGCGCTCCCAATCTTCTCCGCCCATGACTTTAATGGTGTTTAAGATTTCGTCGTCATTTGCCGCCTCTAGCGTAACATCATGCACTTTATCTTTGTCGGTATCGTACGTTTTGGTGGTGTACTCACGCCCCACAGGTTTAAGCGTAGATTTATAGACCACGCCCGTATCTGGATCGGTTCTGCGCGGTGATGCCAAGCTATAAATCACAAGGTCGACCTTGCCCATATTGGCTTTAATCTTATCGATTGTTTGCGCTTTAATTTCATCTGAAAACGCATCACCGTTAATAGTTTCAGCATAAAGCCCTTTTTTAGCTGCCTGCTGATGGAAGGCTGCAGTATTGTACCAACCTGCTGTGCCAGTTTTACGTTCTGAAGGCGCTTTTTCGAAGCAAACGCCAAGGGTTTTTGCACCATAACCAAATGCAGAAGTAATACGCGATGCCAATCCGTAACCGGTTGAGCTACCAATCACTAGCACGTTTTTAGGGCCATCACCTAAGTTGCCTTTCTCTTCAATATAGGCAATTTGTTGTTCTACTGACTTTGCACAACCCACAGGATGTGCGTTTGTGCAGATAAAGCCTCTCACTTTAGGCTTGATAACCATAATCATTTTCCTTTTTTATGCGTGCGCCTATTGTAAACGTGCAAGGGCTTATAACAACTCGGAGCAGATGACACTAACTAAGCACCGAACACCCTATTCATCAAAAAGATACACATGTACAAACGGGTAGCGAAGTTCGAAAGCGGTTTTTAAAGTCTATATCGAAAGAATATCTTGGAACGCTATGTAATGTATACGAAAACAAAAATGATGAGCGACTATTGCGCTAGAAGCAAATGAAAAAGCGAGAGTTCAAACTATATTACGAACTGAAAATAAGTAAGGCAGAGACAGGAAAAGGCAGAGACAGGAAAGTGAAGTATGAAATGTGGCGTTAAATATAAAGTGGAACGAATCATGACTACACATGAATAAAAAGGTGAGCCCCCACAAGAGCTCACCTTTTTGAGTGAATTAACCTAAGATATCAAGTAATTCAACATCAAAAATTAACGTGCTGTAAGGTGCGATTGCTGCACCAGCACCTTGCTCACCGTACGCAAGATCGTGTGGTACGTATAAACGCAGCTTAGCACCAACTTTCATAAGCTGTAGTGCTTCAGTCCAGCCTCTGATCACGCCGCCAACTGGGAATTCAGCCGGTTGACCACGATCGTAAGAGCTGTCAAAAACGTCACCTGAAGTAAGTGTGCCGTGGTAATGAACACGAACCGTGCTATCTGCAGTTGGCGTTTCGCCATCGCCTTCAGCCAATACTTCGTATTGTAAGCCAGACTCAGTCACTTGAACTTCTTCACGCTTTGCGTTTTCTTCAAGGAACTTAACGCCTTCTTCGATAACCGCCTTGCTTGCTTCTTCTTTCTCAGCTTGCATACGCTTATGGATTTCGCCGAATGCATCACGTAGTGCGTCGTTATCAACCTGCGGAGCTTGACCCGCGAAAGCATCTTTTAAACCTGCCACTACTGCGTCAATCGCCATACCTTCGAAAGGATTAGATTGCAATTGTTGACCCATTTGAAAACCAATGCCGTAACTTGCTTGGGTTTCTACTGTGTTGAATGTATCAGTCACAAGAACTCCTGAAATTAAATTACAAATGCAGTACAAATTTCAAACAAACCGCGTTTCACGAATATGTTTCTGCATTTTCCGGTGCCAGAGTGTAGCACACCAGAATTTATCTTGCTTTGAGCATTAAATAGATAGGTGCAAATGGAACGATTTATTGTAAATTATAACGCAAAGTGGTTTTACAACTTGTTAAGTACTTAGTATGGTGAAGGCCATATAATTGGGAGGATAGCATGCACACTCATTACGATGCTGAACTAAAAGATACAGTTAGATACCTTGGCAAAACGCTAGGTGAAACCATCAAAAACCAATTAGGCCAAGAATGGCTTGATCGCATTGAGAAGATTCGAAAAGACGGCCGAGCGTCTTATCAGGGCGACACGAATTGCAGTGACGAACTGAAAGAAACTTTCAAAACGATGACCGACAGCGACTTGCTGACGGTGGGTCGTGCTTTCGCACAGTTTCTAAATCTAGGAAATATTGCTGAGCAGGAATATAACAGCGCAATGAACGTTGACGCGTCTATTGATGCACTGTTTAAGCATCTAGACAAAGCCGAACTCACGGCTGATAAAGTGCAAGAAGCTGTGGGCAAGTTAAACATCGATTTAGTGTTAACGGCCCACCCGACTGAAGTAACCCGTCGTACTCTTATTCATAAACACAAAGAACTAGCAGACTGCTTGCAAGAGGTTCATCAAGAATCGCTAACTGGCGCAGACAGAAGTAAAGTTGAAACCCGTGTTGCTGATTTAATTAGTCAGGCTTGGCATACAGAAGAAATTCGCTCTGTACGCCCTACCCCTGTAGATGAAGCTCGCTGGGGATTTTCAGTTATTGAAAACTCACTGTGGGAAGCCGTTCCTGATTTCTTGCGCGAGCTAGATGGCCGCCTACAGGAAGATTACAGTGTGTCGCTTCCGCTAGATGCTTCGCCGGTACAATTTAGTTCTTGGATGGGCGGTGACCGCGACGGTAACCCATTTGTAACCTCAAAAGTTACCGAGCAAGTACTATTGTTAGCGCGTAAACGTGCCGCGAAACTTTTCGCATTAGATTTAGACCGCTTGCAAGTTGAGTTGTCTATGTACGACTGCAATGACGCATTGCGCGAAAAAGTAGGTGATGCGAACGAACCTTACCGCGCTCTACTTCGCCCCTTGCTTGACCGTTTTATCGCTACCCGAGATGGTATTGCTAGTTATTTAGCAGGTAAAAACCCAGATACGTCTAACTGGATTGAAAGCAACGACGAACTGTTAGAAGCACTATTGCTTTGCCACCAGTCACTTATAGACTGCGGTATGGACGTAGTCGCTAAAGGCTTATTGCTAGATTCCATTCGCCGTGCACATGTGTTCGGTATCCACTTACTTCGCTTAGATGTGCGCCAAGATTCAGAACGTCACGCCGATGTATTTAGCGAACTGACCCGTTACCTTGGCCTGGGTGATTACTCTCAGTGGAGCGAAGAAGATAAACAAGCCTTCTTGCTACGTGAACTTGGCTCGAAACGCCCGCTATTCCCTGCACAATGGGGCGCATCTGACGATGTGAAGGAAGTACTTGAGACATGTAAAGTCATTGCTAAACATAGTAAACACGGCTTTGGTATTTACATTATTTCGATGGCAAGTGAGCCATCAGACGTACTTGCGGTTCAATTGCTGCTTAAAGAAAGCGGTGTTGATTGGCCGATGCCTGTAGCACCTTTATTTGAAACGCTAGACGATTTAAACAACTCGCCAAGTGTTATGCGCAAATTGCTTTCTATCGACTGGTATCGTGGCTATGTGAAAGGCCGTCAGTTCGTGATGATTGGTTATTCAGATTCAGCCAAAGATGCCGGCGCGCTAGCGGCAGGTTGGGCTCAGTATCAATCTCAAGAGGCATTGGTGGCTATTGCCGAAGAATTTAATTGTTCGCTTACTTTATTCCACGGCCGTGGCGGTACAATTGGCCGAGGCGGCTTACCTGCCCACGCAGCGATTTACTCGCAGCCTCCTGGCTCATTGGAAGGTGGATTCCGCGTTACTGAACAGGGCGAAACTATTCGTTATAAGTTTGGTATGCCTAAACTGGCTAAACGTAGCTTGGGCATTTATGCCAGCGCGATAATCGAAGCTATGTTGTTCCCACCCCCGGCACCAAAGGAAGAGTGGCGTGAGTTGATCTCTACTATGGCGGGTCAAGGGCGTGACAACTACCGTGCTACTGTGCGTCATGACGAAGATTTTGTACCCTACTTCCGCGTGGCGACACCTGAACAAGAGCTTGGTAAGTTACCGCTAGGCAGCCGACCTTCTAAGCGTAAACCACAAGGTGGTATTGAAAGTCTTCGTGCAATCCCTTGGATATTTGCATGGGCGCAAACGCGCTTAGTCTTGCCGTCATGGTTGGGTGTAATGCGCGCTATCGATAGCGTGAAGAATGCCGAAAATGAAAAAGTCGTGAACGAAATGTTCGCTGAATGGCCTTTCTATCGTTCACGCCTTTCGATGCTGGACATGGTATTCCATAAAGCGGACCCGCGTATCAGTGAAGCCTACGATGAGCGCTTGGTACCAGAAGAGCTTAAGCATTTTGGAGCAGCTCTTCGAGAGGAACTCAAAGAGAGTATTGCTTCATTGCTTGAACTCACTGGCGAAAACGACATCATGAAAGCTGACCCGTTAGGGAAAGAATCGATGGAAATTCGTGCTGCGTATTTGCAGCCGCTTCATTATTTGCAAATCGAGTTGTTAGATCGAATTCGTAAAGCGGGTGATGATGTACATAATCCTGATTTGGAGCGCGCCATGATGGTAACTATTACTGGTATCGCGACCGGCATGCGTAATACAGGTTAATACTTATCTTAATAGGTACATAATCATGCTATTTGATTAAATAGCACAAATAAAAAAGCCCGCTTAAAGCGGGCTTTTTAGTGAGATTACATTACAAACTAATTATTAAGCCTGTAATTCAAAGCGATCGGCATTCATCACTTTAGTCCAAGCACTAACAAAGTCTTTAACGAACTTCTCTTTATTATCGTCTTGCGCATAAACCTCAGCGTAAGAACGTAATATAGAGTTCGAACCGAAGACCAAGTCAACACGAGTTGCCGAAAACGCTTGTTCGCCAGAAGCTCTGTCTACGATACCGTAAGTACTTCTACTCGTCGGTTTCCATGTGTACTTCATATCGGTGATATTCACAAAGAAATCGTTTGTAAGTGAGCCTATACTATCGGTGAAAACACCGTGACTTGTACCTTCGTAGTTAGTGCCTATGACACGCATACCACCTATCAGCACTGTCATTTCTGCCGCCGTCAACCCTAAAAGCTGGGCCTTATCTAACAGCAACTCTTCAGGCTTAACCACATAATCTTTAGGCAAGTAGTTTCTAAAACCATCTGCCTTAGGCTCTAGTGGTTCAAATGAATCAGCATCGGTCATTTCGTCGGTAGCGTCTCCGCGTCCAGCAGTGAACGGAACATCTACACTGAAACCAACTGCTTCAATCGCTTTTTCTACACCTACATTACCGGCCAATACGATGGTATCAGCTAGACTAGCACCGGCAGACTCTGCAAGGGGTTTTAATACCGACAACGCCTTAGCTAGTTTTTCCGGTTCGTTCGCTTCCCAGTCTTTCTGAGGCGCTAACTGAATGCGAGCACCATTTGCACCACCACGTAAATCTGAACCACGGAAGGTTCTAGCACTGTCCCATGCAGTCGATACCATTTCGCTTACGGTAAGGTCCGACGCAGCGATACTGGCTTTCAATGCATCCACATCGTAGGACGTACTACCTGCAGGTACAGGATCTTGCCAAATTAACGTTTCTTCAGGTACTTCCGGCCCGATGTAACGAACTTTAGGCCCTAAATCTCTGTGGGTTAACTTAAACCACGCTTTAGCAAATACTTCACTGAAGTAGTCTGGGTTGTTGTAAAACTTCTCAGAAATCTCACGGTAGATTGGGTCCATTTTCATGGCCATATCTGCATCAGTCATAATAGGGTTATAACGTTTTGATGGGTCTTCAACATCAACAGGCTTGTGTTCCTCTTTAATGTCGATAGGTTCCCATTGCTCTGCGCCCGCTGGTGATTTTTTCAATTCCCAGTCGTAGTTAAGTAGCAATTCGAAGTAACCGTTATCCCATTGTGTTGGATGAGTTGTCCACGCTCCTTCAATGCCGCTTGAAACTGTATCACGGCCGATACTACGAGTTTCGTGGTTCATCCAGCCTAGACCTTGCTCAACAATATCAGCACCTTCAGGATCTGGCCCTAAACGCTCTGCGCTGCCGTTACCATGGCACTTTCCGACAGTGTGTCCACCAGCAGCTAGCGCAACGGTTTCTTCGTCGTTCATGGCCATACGGGCAAAAGTTTCTCTTACATGAAGCGCTGTTTTAAGCGGATCAGGTTTACCATTCACCCCTTCAGGGTTAACGTATATAAGCCCCATTTGCACTGCCGCTAATGGATTTTCCATTGTGTCTGGGGTTTCAACGTCGTCGTAACGCTCATCGCTAGGAGCTAGCCATTCTTTCTCAGCGCCCCAGTAAGTGTCCTTTTCAGGATGCCAAATGTCTTCCCGACCAAACGCAAAGCCGTAAGTCTTAAGCCCCATGCTTTCATAAGCAACGGTACCAGCAAATACTAGAAGATCAGCCCAGCTAAGCTTGTTGCCATATTTCTTCTTGATTGGCCACAATAAGCGGCGCGCTTTATCAAGGTTAACGTTATCCGGCCATGAATTTAGCGGCGCAAAACGTTGGTTACCCGTAGATGCTCCACCACGACCATCTGCAATACGATAAGAACCTGCGGCGTGCCACGACATTCTGATCATTAGGCCACCATAGTGTCCCCAATCGGCCGGCCACCAAGACTGAGAGTCAGTCATCAGCGCTATCATGTCTTTTTTCAATTCATCGAAATCAAGTGACTTTACGGCTTCGCGATAATCAAAGTCGTCGCCCATCGGATTTGTTTTGGTATCGTGCTGATGCAAAATATCTAGATTTAGTGCTTCAGGCCACCAATCCATATTAGTGCTGCCGGTCGCTGTAAGGCCACCGTGCATAACGGGACACTTTCTTTCTGAATCATTTACATCGCCTAGCTTTGCATTACTCATTTACTGTACCTCTTCGGTGTTCGACAAAGGATTTCATCAATTAAAACTATTAATTGGTATAGCTTTATTCTAATTATTCGGTTGTAGTTAAGACAGTCAGTTTTTTAGATGTGGACGAATAGGTTTAACGATTAGAAAAAATTAAACCTTACGTCGAGAAAACAAGGCCTTATAAATCTATCCGTCAACTCGCTCATGCAGAATTAACTAAAGAAAGCGTAGACAATGATTATGAATTTTCTAGGACTTTTGTCTCTTTTTTTTGTAAAACTTTCCTGACATATCGTAGGATAAACAATCGAATTTAGAGTTAATCCCTAAGAAAGGAAGTCTCACTTGTACAGACTATTTATAAGCTTGCTCCTTGCCTTTTACTTTGCGCTAATGCCCGTAACAGCGCAATCAGAGCCGCTTACTTTGCCCCCAGGGCTGTGGGAAGGCGTGAGTGAGTCTAACTATAATTATAAATTACTCCAGATAAATGAAAACGGGGAACACTTCCTGTTTGAAGCAGGTATAGGCAATGCGTTTCGCCATATCCGACGCCTACCCTTTGATAATGACCATATTGAATGCAATACGCTAAATTGCGAAATAACACTTCCTTCTTATGAAGATGGATATGTTAAACATTTAATTTTATCTCCCTACATAGACACCGGTTACCAAGTATTAGAATCGACTACCAATAAAAACAATAAGCCTATCTTAAGTAGTACCTATCAGTTGGATAAGCAGAAGAAACAATCTTCCGTGCGCAACTTTATCGATATGTACCGAGGTTCAATAGAAGCGTTAGCTAACACAGCTACTGACGATATATTTGGCTTGTGGGTAGGCATTATGCGTATTAGTGGTAAAAATGAACTCATAAGTATTGAGATTTACCCGAACAAAGAAGGCCGCTTAGTGCGATTTATAAATGGTAGCAGCTATACCAATCAGACTAGCTTTAACCCTGAAGATATTCTCAAAGAGGGAAGCGTTTATACCGTTAAAACATCACATCCCACTTTTGCCAACTCACTGTTATTTACCATTCGGTCGTCGAATGTATTAAACGGCTATGCTTATTCAGTTTATAAAAACAGACCACTAGAAAGTATGACGTTTACCCTCTATAGAATTCACAACTAAGCGCCATACTGCGCCCCAAGTAGAATAGCGGCGTACACATGGGTATGAAATCAGTGTCGATTTCGTTTTGAAATTAGATTGTAGCCCATCCCTTGCCAAGGATGCAGTAGCGGAGCCTACAGGGAAGTATTTACGGCTGGTTGTTATCCGGCATGGCTATTTAGGAAGTAGCTATTTATTAGGCCGAGCTGTTCTGCAGAGGCCACAAACAAAACCGCAGGATTAGTAAGGTCGTAACAAACTGTCAGCAGCATGGATGCTGTCTTACAAAAAGAATTTTTTACTGAGTGCGATGAGTAGGTGTTGGTAGGTATACGGTTTGAAATTAAATAGTAGCCCCTCCACCGCATGGATGCGGTGGCGGAGCCTACATGGATGTATTTACGGCGTGGCTACGATTTGATTTCAAATCGGATGCCGAGCCTAATACATCCTTAGCCAGTTACGAAATCTACGCCTAGCTTGATGTCGCCACGAAGGCCTTCAAGCATGTCGTTTTTCGCTTTTTCTTCAAATTCGCTTAGCTCGCCGTATGGCAAGATTTCTTCAACACCGTTTGCGCCAAGGCGAACAGGGTGAGCGAAGAATGCAGCATCGTCGCTGTCGTCAGTTTGAACGTAAGTGTATTCAACCACGTTCTCACCTTGCATTGCTGCAACCAATGATAAGCAGAAACGTGCAGCTGCTTGACCCATAGATAGGGTTGCAGAACCGCCGCCAGCTTTAGCTTCAACAACTTCAGTACCTGCATTTTGGATACGAGTCGTTAGGCTTGAAACTTCATCATCAGAGAACTCAACACCTTCAACTTGCGAAAGCAAAGGAAGGATAGTTGTGCCTGAGTGACCACCGATTACCGGTACGTGTACAGAAGCAACGTCTACGTCTTTAAGCTCAGCAACGAAAGTCTCAGCGCGAATTACGTCAAGGGTAGTAACACCGAACAATTTGTTCTTGTTATAAACACCTTTCGCTTTAAGCGTTTCAGCAGCAATTGCCACTGTTGTGTTAACTGGGTTAGTAATAATACCAACACAAGCATCTGGACAATTGTCAGCAACACCTTCAATAAGGTTCTTAACAATACCAGCATTAATGTTGAACAAGTCTGAACGATCCATGCCCGGCTTACGCGGAACACCAGCAGGAATAAGAACAACGTCTGTACCTGTTAATGCACCAGCTAGGTCATCTTTACCGTGACCGGTTACTTTTACTGCAGTTGGGATGTGGCTCAAATCAACAGCTACACCAGGAACAACTGGCGCTACATCGTAAAGCGCTAGCTCAGAACCAGCTGGCAATTGTGTTTTTAACAACAAAGACAGCGCTTGGCCAATACCACCGGCAGCACCTAACACGGCTACTTTCATACCATTTCTCCTATGGGATTACTCACGTATTTAAACGGAACGTCACACTAATGCAACGCGGGGGAAAACTCAATCATCTGATGGTCTTAATACGGCCATTTAAGGCATTTTTACGTTGATATTCACTATCATGCATGATTATGCAATTAAATTGCGCAAAGGTCACCTGTAAGGCACAATATATGATAAATCGTTAATGACCATTTAACTTATTACCGCTAACTACTGTGCAGGACGCTATGGCCAACGCAAAACAAGAGCAACTGATTAAAGCCTTTAAAGAAATTTTAAAAGCGGAAAGCTATGGATCCCAGGGTGAAATAGTGGATGCCCTTAAAACTCAAGGTCATGACAATATTAGTCAATCTAAAATTTCCCGCATGCTAAGTAAGTTTGGCGCGGTACGTACCCGCAATGCCCGTGGCGATATGGTGTACTGCCTGCCGCCTGAACTGGGTATGCCTACCGCTAAAAGCCCGTTAAAGCAACTTGTTCTCGACATTGTGCATAATAATGTGATGGTGATTATTCGCACCAGCCCAGGTGCAGCGCAACTCATTGCACGCTTGCTTGACTCATTAAGCAAAAAAGATGGTGTACTTGGCACCATAGCCGGCGACGACACTATTTTTATCGCCCCTGCCGACGTGACACTTATTGAAGAGTTACGACAACGTGTGGAAGACCTATTCGAGAATGTCTAAGGCACAGCCTTAATTTTTGAGCAAAAAAAACCGCCATCACAAGATGGCGGTAAAGAATTTGTACCAGGGAGATACAAAACAACTTGGTAGCTGTGTATTTAAATTATCACAGACTCAGAAAAGAGTAAGAAAAGAAAAGTAAAGAATTTGAAAACTAGAAATTAATTATAAAATCCATCCTTAGATAAAAACAGCAACATTTAAACTCAACCTTTAAAATTAAATAATATCACCACCACTAAAAACATCCTATTATTCACCAACGTATAAATTCTAAAACCCACAAAAATACCATTGTCATTAATTGTAATTACAGTAACTTTCTTCCACTTTTCAATCTGTACTGAAACGCCCTCACCCACTTTTACTTCAAGCCAGATTTAACTATACTGAATTTGCGCAAAACCTGCGCCTTTTCTGCGCTAAACCCACAAAATTCATACACAATATCTACACACTATTTACCCCCTCACATTACTTCTTCATTTCTATTTTAATTAATATACAGCGTTACCTTTAAATAAATATTAAGAGAGAAAAAAGTAATATTTATTTTACCAATGTATAGAACCGTAAAGGTTTCATCGCTCTGCGTATAAATAAAGTAAATTAGGTCTAAATAGAACAAATTATACACTTTGTAAATTGCCAAATAGCACGACGAAGTGCTTAATTCTCCCGACAGAAAACATCTGCTCAAAATAAAAACTAATAAACGTCTATGTAATTACAAATTGTAATCACCTTCGACAAGGGGAATTAAAATGTTTGACACAAATAAACTCAGCACTGCGGTGAAGCGCGGACTATTACTGGCGGGTTCCGCTAGCCTGTTTGCCGCACCAATGGCCCTCGCACAATCAGATGACGAAAATTCAGCTGAACCTGTAGAAAAAATCCAAGTTACTGGCTCTCGTATTAAACGAGTGGATTTAGAGTCAGTATCTCCCGTTACGGTTATTACTGCTGAATCTATCGCGTTATCTGGTGATACATCGGTTGCCCTAGTATTACGTAACTCTTCGATTAACACTTTCGGTTCATTTCGCGGACAATCTGGCTACGGCAGCGGCGCATCTGCGTCAAGTGAAGTAAATTTACGTGGTCTGGGGGCTGGCGCTACTTTGGTACTAATGGACGGTCGTCGTCTACCAGGTTTAGGATACGATGGTGGTTCATCTTCTGATATGTCGATGATCCCGATGTCGATTGTTGAGCGCATTGAAATTCTTCGCGATGGCGCATCGGCCATTTACGGGTCAGATGCCGTTGCAGGCGTAATTAATATTATTACCAAGAAACAGTTCGATGGCGTTAATGTAGGCTACAGCTTTGAAGATCCAGGAGCAGATGGCGGGAACTCAAGCAAATATAACTTTTCAGCCGGCGTAACCAATGACAAAGGTAGTATCGTTTTCATTGCGGAGCATGAAAACACTCAAGAAGTCAGCGATGTAGCGGTTTCAGGCGAAAATGCACTAGATAGCTATTCAACCTACAGCCCTGTTGCCAATTTCTATGATACAGATACTAGTTCGTATCTTTATAACGAAGATTTGTGTGGCGATGTGGCTGACACATCGATTGAATCTGATCGTTGTGGTTATTACTACGGTAATACCACTTGGCTTTATGGCGCGTCTGAGAAAAACTCTTTAATGACTAAAATCGAGTACGAGTTAGCAGAGAACTTGCAACTTATTACTCGTTTCTCTGCACTACAGACATCTACAGACACTCGTTATGCTGCTACCCCAGTATCTACATCTTCGCTGACCATCGATGCGGATAACGCAATGAACCCTTATGGTCAAGATGGCTCTGTTTACTTCCGAACGTCTAGTTTGGGAACACGAGACACCACCACAGAAAAAACCACCTTTGAAATGGTGACAGGCCTTGAAGGCTATACCGACATTGGTGGCAATGAGTGGGATTGGCAAGTTTATTACCAACGCACGTCTGCAAAAGAAGAGGTATTCAATTACAACTTAGTTAACGACACAGTTGTACAAGATTTAATTGATACTGAACAGTTGGATTTATTTAATGTTCAAGGTTTAAGTACCGACGACTGGTCTGCTTATAACGCTGAGCTATTGGCTAGCGCTGATCACACTGGCACCTACCAGTCTACACAGATGCGTGACATTATTGACGGCAGCATTTCTGGCGAAGTTTCTCGAATAACTTCATGACAGTGAGTGCTGTTTTCGGCGCTGAGTACTCTTACCTTGATTTTGAGCAGATATCTGACCCTGAATCGGGCTTGGGTATTATTTCAGGCGGTTCGGGCGGTGACGACGTGTATGCGACTCGTGAGCGACAGTCTTACTATACTGAGTTTGCTATCGAACTACCCCATGAAGTGGAAGTATCTGCTGCACTTCGTTACGACGGGTACGAGCTTGAAGGGGATACAGGCGAAAGTATTTCAACCTCTGAGTTCTCAGATACCGTACCTAAGCTAGGTATCAGCTGGCGCCCAACTGAGTCACTTTTACTTCGTGCTAGCTGGGGAGAAGCTTTCCGTACACCAACAATGAGTGAAATGTTCGCGACCATCTCTTACGGCTTCCCAAGCGCATACGATACCTATTACTGCGATACACTAGATAACCCTGGTAGCGACGATAGTTACTGCTCATCAGGTCAGCAACACCTAACCTATTACGGCGGTAACCCAGACCTTAGCCCAGAAAACTCTGAGTCGCTTACGCTTGGTGTGGTTTACGATGTCACTGATGATTTATCACTCGAAGTGTCTTACTACCAATATGATTACGAAAATAAAATCGAAGATATCGACGTAGATGACCTAATTGCTGCTGACTTAGATGGTACGTCTAGCAGTATCGTTCGTGATAGCGATGGTAAAATTACATCGATTACCTCTGGTTACACAAACTACTCAGAAGTGAAGACCAACGGTTTTGATATTACCGCGAACTACGATCTGGCCACTGAAATTGGTGATTTTGGTGTCAACCTTGAATACTCCCATGTATTTAGTTACGAAGAAGAAGGTACTGAGTGGGCAGGTGAATTGTTCTATCCTGATAATCGCGCTAACTTGACGGTAGATTGGACCGACGGCGATAAATGGACGGCATCTTGGAGAACGCTATTCATCGGTGCCAACGGTGAAACCTATTACGATTACTATGATTACGCCGACAATTATTTTAAACATAATGTGACGGTTTCATATCATGTGAACGATAATGTGAAGGTTTCTGCCGGAATTGCGAATATTACCGATGAATTTGAAGAGTACGCACCTGGGGAATGGCGCGGATATGATGACTCTTTGTATGATCCACTAGGACGTACAATGAGTTTTAATGTTCAAGCTAGCTTCTAACATTTAACTTATAAAAAACGCCGCATTTCCTGTGTTCTATCTCTAATCTGTTTGAGATAGAACACAGTCAGCGGCGTTTTCTTATTTTCGTAATCATTAACGCTTTATAAACCCGTTATACCAGCTGTCAATTAGACAACACGGGCTAAGTGAGTAGTGTAAGTGCTTGAAGTACCCTACGAAAGTACCTTAATAAGCGCTTCAGCCGCGGGGCCTGATGATGCTGGATTCTGTCCGGTTACCAACAGACCGTCAACACACACTTTAACGCCAAAGTCGTCGGTACTTTCATACTTACCGCCCTTACTGATAAGCGCGTCTTCCACTAAATAAGGCACTACGTCGGTTAACCCCATTGCGTCTTCTTCACTATTTGAAAAGCCAGTAACGGTTTTGCCGTTAATAAAAAATTCACCATCGGCGCGTTTTACTTCTTTAAGTACGATAGGAGCATGGCAAACGGCGCCTACAGGCTTCTGAGCTTTCACCATATCTTCAATTAGCATTGTGGAGTGAGTATTGTCAGATAAGTCCCATAACGGACCGTGGCCGCCCGGATAGAACACGGCATCAAATTCATCTGCACGAACATCTTCCAACACAATAGTTGAAGACATTGCGCTTCTTGCAACCTCATCTTTTGTGTAACGGATAGCATCGTCGGTCATGGCATCATCTGCCAAGCTGTTTGGGTCGATTGGCACTTGGCCGCCCATAGGTGAAGCTAAGGTGATGGTATACCCCGCATCTTTGAACGCATAGTAGGGTGAAGCGAACTCTTCCAGCCACATTCCTGTTTTCTTGCCTGTATCACCTAACAATTCATGTGAGGTCATTACCATTAATATATGTTTAGACATAAGTTCTCCATGTGAACAATTCATTTAGTTATTCGTTCGTATGGCGGCAATAGTTAGATCAGAAAAAGAAAGTCGATGCGATGAGAAACATAAAGAGAAGTTGATTTGCAAGATAAAAAAAATGCCACTTCCAAAATTGGAAAGTGGCATTTAACACTACAACTGGTTTTTAAACTGTTGCTTAGAAGCGGTAGTCAATACCTACACGCATTTCCCAAAGTGATGCATCACCCTGACGACTTTCAGGAGATGATGTACCTAGCGCAGCAGTATTGAAGTTAACTTCTTCCAAAATACCCCATTCATCGTTGATGAAGTTGGTGAAGTTATTCATAACGAAGTAAACCTGAGCAGAGTGATCTTCACGGAACGCAGGAATATTTTGTCTAACTGCGATATCCATTTTGAACCACCAAGGGCTAGTTTCATCATTACGCTCTGCGCCAATCGGTAATACGTTGTTACCTTCAAGATACGGCGTGTAGCCATATACAGAGTTACCGCTGATGGTGTAACTAAACGGACGACCAGACTGCGCTACTGCATAAGCAGAGAAGATAGTGCTGTAACCGTCGATAAGTTCAGTTGTGTAACGAAGGTCAGCAGTAAAACGGTGCTCGATATTCCAATCAGACACTGAAGATACTTCTTCGTTAATGTCAGTAAATGCTCTGTACTGGAAGTTAGAGAACGCGACTGAACTCGTCATTGGTTGTACATCTTCAGCGTGGCTGTAGTTATAACCACCGGTGAAAGTAAAACCGTTGTCCCAAGACTTGTTCATGGTCGCTGTTAGTGAGTAAGACACTGAATCTTCATCAGAGTTGGTCAGTTCAAGTGAACCGTAACCTACTGAATCATAATCAGGGTAACCTTCATCAGTTGTACCTACACGCTCAAGACCCACATATTTAATCATGGCTTGTTTCTGCGTCACACTTAAAAGAAAATCTAAGTTGAATACGTAGTCTTCATCATTGATGTGAGTCATACCCGCAGAGATTTTCCATTCGCGAGGCATTACGAAGCCTGGATCTAGGTTGTTACTTTCAAAGTTACTACCTGCACCAGAAGACATTTCTTCGTCTAAATCAGAAGGTACTGAGTAACCAGGGCCAGCTGTTACGCCGTCTTCTGTATTAACCCATGTAATGCTGCCGTCGAATAAGTCAGCGTATTCACCATCAACTTCACCACCAACAACGTTCGTATTTTGATAGTTGTTTGTCATCCATACGTTCGGGTTACCGCCTGAGAATAAGCCAACACCACCACGTAATTCAGTTGAGTCACTTACCGTGTAGTTAAGGCCAACACGTGGTTGTAGTAAGCTAAGACCGTCTAGGTTAGCTGTGTTGTCATAACCGTTTCCAGCTACGAAATCAGCGTTTCCAACAGGCTCATCTGAGGTTGTGATCCAGTCATAACGTAAACCCGCAACCACTTTCAAATCATCAGTAAGATAGAACTCATCTTGTGCGTAAGTAGAGTGTGACGTGTAACCCCACTCAGCAGCACGGTCTAATAGCTCGCCAGAATAAGCATAACCGTATTCGATTTCTGCATTAGTTCCGTTAGTGAAATCTTCTAAGCTTTCAAAAGTAATAGAGGTTTCAGAGTGCTGAACGAAAAGGTTGTAGATATCTAGTTTGTCGCTCTCGTAACCGAAAGTTAACGCATGGCCGTTGTCGAAGTAATAGTTACCACGGAACATTAGGCTTAACGCTTCGTAATCAAGCTCATTCGCTTGACGACTGTCATCAGAGCCTAAGAAAACGGTTAAGTCGTCATCAGAAGTATCTGTATCATTACCTAGCTCAATTTTGATTTCGCCGAAATCGTTGCCGCCTGGAGTGCCGTCACCGTACATAGAACGCTGAAGGTTATCTAGCTCGATAGATGAAACGCGAATTTCAGTCGAGAATTTGTCTGTCCAGTCTGAGTAAAGTACACCAACAAATGATTGTAGCTCTGCGCCACGCTCATAGATGTGACTAGATAGTTCAAACTCATCTGCGTCGCCGTCAGATTCTGAGAAGTTGTTACCATCGTTATAGTTGTACGTGAACGCAAAACGGTGATTTTCGTTGATGTTCCAGTCTAACTTAACAAGAAGCTTTTCATCTTCATTAGGCATGCTTAGAGGAGTTGTGCCGGCATCAAAGTTATATAGTGACTGAGATACAGACTGAATTTGTTCAAGCTGGGCTTGTGTAAGCGCTACTTCATTAATTGCGCCAGAACCGATAGCACCACGGTCAAATGTGTTTGCGCCTTCAAGTTTTTCGTAAGCTGCAAAAATAAATAGCTTATCTTTAATCAGCGGTGCACCCACTGTGAAGCCGTAACGTTTTTCAGTGTAACTTCCAAGGTTGATATCATCACCTTCAAGAGAGTCACCACGTAGGCTGTCGCTACCATAATCGTAGAACGCAGAACCGTGAACTTCGTTGGTACCTGTTTTACTTACCGCACTGATGTTACACGCAGAGAAACCGCCGTAGATTACATCAAAAGGAGCAATTTCTACTGATACACCTTCGATAGCGTCAAAAGAGAAAGGCATTCTTTCTGTAGGGTAACCGTTCGAGTTAAGACCGAAAAGGTCATTCATGCGAACGCCATCAACAGTTAAGCTGTTAAAACGCGGGCTTTTACCAACACACTGGATACCACCGCTACCGCCTTCATTTACGTAGATACGCGGGTCAATACGAACGATGTCAGTGATATCACGGTTAATTGCAGGCGCTTGTTGAAGTGTTGCCAAATCAAAGTTTGCTGAAGGGCCAGTTTGACCGAACGCTAAGCTACCTACTTGAGAAGCCGTTACTACGATATTTTCGTAATCAGCTGCAGATTCAAGTGTTCTTTGGATAGTTGCTGCTTCACCAAGCTCTAGGTAAATATCGCTGATCGTTTGATCTGCAAATTCATCTGAGTCGATTTCAACAGTGTAAGGACCACCTACACGTAAACCGCGAAGGTTAAATGTACCAGCACTATTTACTGTGACTGATTTAACCGCACCAGTTGGTACGTGAGTGACTTTAACTACGGTTCCAACAGCAGGGTTGCCGTTTGGACCGACGATTTGGCCATTCATATCTGAAGACGTTACTTGAGCCATTGCAGTCGTGGTTAGACCCACTGTTAATGCAACTGCTGCAGCAACGCGGCTGAGCTTAGCTGATGAGTACATGTGTGTTTCCCTTTTTGTTTAAAATTCTTTTTTTAGCGCAGAGGGAATTTATTCCCCTCTACGACCTCTGATATTGACTAAAAGACTTCTTTAAGTGGATGAAATTGTTATAGACCTTCGTGTCATATTTATTACAGTTTTGTATATTTCGTCAATTCTGCGTCAATTCCGTGACGTGATTTCATCTCATTTTTTGCACCACACACCTGACCATTTGGTCAAGTTATTTTACTTATCAAAACCAAGGTCGTCTGACTTGTTCTTGTGGTTTCTATTGATGACATATCATGGACTAATAAACAGCGTTTAACAAAATTCAGTCTGATTTGTAAAAAACACTTATTTTTCATGATTATAACCAATTAAAATAAATTTACCTATTGCAATAAATAACCTTAGCTGATGAAATTAGCACATAAATCACTAACTCATTTGGTTATTTTTTTGCCAAAAGTCAGAATTATTGCTACCGGAAGGTGGTTCATACTCCTTATTGCCGCACTTGTTTGCGGTAGCGCTGGCTATTTTTCAAAGAAAATAGAATTTATTCCTGTGCCTCCTCAAACTGGTCGAACTTTAACCTGCCAAACCGAGTTACAAAATAATTTAGATACCTTTTCAGTGTATGTCACAGATGGGTCTATCGCGAATATGGCGTTAGAACGTTTATGCGACAACAAAATCATCAAAAGGCAATTTGGCCAAGTCAGGGTCATCGTCGGGCAAAGTGACTATGATACCTTTCGATATATAAACCACGGAGTGGTCGATTTAGCGCTAATTAAACGTAATGTAGTAGATGCTTTCGGTGCAGATCAAATTTATGGTTTAACCCTAATAGCCTCGCACCCCAATTACAGCGCTTTCTTTATATCTCAGCGTGAAAAACCCCTGCTTGAAAAAGAGTACTTACTTGGCAAGCGAATTGGCCTGCTCGATTACCCTTCCAGCCGCTCAGGGCACATAGTTCCAAAAACCATACTTCAAAACCTTGGGTTAACTGAGAATAACGTGAACATTGTGTACTTCAATTCCCACAAAGATTTGCGCAGAGCATTGCTTGCTGGTGAAGTTGATATTATTTCATCGTACTGGGCCGAGGAAGATGCGCAAATTTTGTCCAAGAACTATGCAACGCCTCTATTAAAAAGTGTTAGCGGCATGCAATGGTTTTTGAAGATGCAAATGCAAAACACTGATTTACTCTGCGCCATGCAGTCTGTAGTGAAAGACATCGCCGACTCTCATGCACGTCCCTATTACAAAACCCTAGTTCTCGTGAATGGATGTAGTGAAGATGAGTAATATGATGTCAACTGTTCGCCCGTTTACCCTAATTTGTGCACTTATACTCTTTGCGGTACTTCAAATCATCAGTACGTTTGGCCAGGTTATAGGTATTCAGTTAGCTCGTCATAATGCGAAAGACAACGTAGAAAGAAGAGTAATATTGGACAGCGCGTTTCTTGATGTTGGGAATGCAACATTAAATACCCCCGTAAATACTTATGCGGTGGGTCGCTATATCGAAACTATTAACGAAGATTTAGCCGCTGACAATTATCCGATTAGAGTCGCCTCAATACAAGGCGTGAATGCTGATGTAACCTATCCCGAATATAGCTTATCCCATACTTTTGTATTCGAAAACGCAGAGCAAAAAATTACGCTAATCATGCAATCGCTCCCTATGTATCAAAACCTTAAGTTTAGTTGGTGGGCTTTAATAATATCAGTATTGCTTGCACCTGCGTTTGCTATCCCTAGACAGCGAAAAACCAAGCATGTTGTCAGTGAAGAATTAGTTGTCCCTCCTAAGCCCAAACTTGTTATTAATTTGCGCGATAAGACGTTAGGCAATAGCGTAAATGACACCGTTGTTATATTGCAAAACAAGCCTCTTTGCTTTTATACAGCGCTCGTTAAATATTGCACAGAGAACCCAGAACACCCTCTTCCCCCACATAAAGATGTTCCTATTGAACTTATTGCGCTTGCGAATAAAGCCTTTGCACGATTGATTGAGTTAGGGCACACAAAACGTAAAAGGCCAGACTTTAACGCTAACTTAGATAAAACGTTAAGCGAAATCAGAGCATCACTTGATGAGGTATTTACCTTGTACCCTGAGGAAAAAGAACGCTATTACCCTCCACGTGCCCAAGGTGAAGGTTCTCGTTCAAAACAGCATTCTTATGCGCTTACCCATTTATCCCCTGACGATGTAGAAATTATCGGAAACTAGCTATTTTTTAATCAATTATGACAGTGACATGAAAATAAATTTAGGAATGAAAACGCACTCAAATTAAGCGAATGTTATTGATTCGGCTAGCAAATAGCGATCCATTTGACCAATTGGTATGAATATAACATTGATTCGTAGAGGCTAAACGCGTATCTTTGCTCCAATAAAATCAGCTTTCTAGAATTATGCAATCGCCTTTAATTATTGCCATTTCTGGAGCTTCAGGCTCTGGAAAGTCACTGTTTACCGAAAATTTGTTTAACGGCTTCTCTGCTCAAGGAAGGCCTGTGCAAGTGCTTCGCGAAGATCACTATTATCGCGCTCAAGACCACTTGCCCATGGAAGCACGAGAAAAAAACAACTACGACCACCCCAATGCATTTGAGCATGAATTGCTTAAAGCGCATTTGCAGGCACTGCGAGAAGGTCAGCCTATTGACTATCCTCATTACTGCTTTAAAACGCATACTCGCCTGCCTGACACAGAACGTTTGAACCCGGCGCCAGTCATTATTCTTGAAGGAATTATGCTGCTTGCTCGTGCAGATCTTCTGCCACTTTATGACGTTAAAATCTTTGTCGATACCCCACTCGATATTTGTCTTATGCGCCGCATGATACGAGATATTAAAGAGCGTGGGCGCACTATCGAGTCAGTAGCCAAACAGTACGAAGAGACTGTAAAACCGATGTATCACCAATTTATCGAGCCAAGCCGGTTCACTGCTGATGTAGTAGTTACACAAGGTGGTAAAAACCAAATTGCTCTAGATGTGATCAAATCTCACATACAGCAAGCGCTTCTATAAAGGATTGATATTATGGTGGGTTTACTGGGCATTGCAGTCCTTTTAGGTATTGCATTCGCGCTTTCGTCGGCAAAACGCAGCATTAGTTTTCGTACTGTCGGTGGCGCCTTTGCTATGCAAGCTTTAATCGGCGCATTTGTTCTGTATTCTGAGCTAGGCAAAGAAGTTCTGTTAGCAGCAACAGGGTTTGTTGCTAACATCATTGCCTACAGTCAAGATGGAATTGACTTTCTCTTTGGTCCTATTGGCGATAAATCCATTGCATTTATATTCGCCTTTAATGTGTTGCCCGTTATCGTTTTCTTTTCATCACTTATTGCTGTGCTATATCACTTAAAAGTGATGGGCTTAATTATTAAAGTGATTGGTGGCTTCCTTCAAAAGGTATTGAGAACTAGTCGTCCTGAATCTATGTCAGCGGCAGCAAACATATTTGTAGGGCAGACCGAAGCCCCATTAGTCGTTCGCCCTTTCATACCTCATATGACGCGTTCTGAGCTATTTGCCGTGATGGTAGGTGGCCTAGCCTCTATTGCAGGTTCAGTCATGGCGGGTTATGCGGGTATGGGCGTAGATTTAAAATACTTACTCGCAGCAAGCTTTATGGCAGCGCCTGGCGGTATGTTGATGGCAAAAATCATCTTGCCAGAAACCGAAGAACCTAAAGACGGCTTAAGCGAAATAGATTCGGAAGACACTGGCTACGCCAACGTCTTTGATGCGGCTGCTAGCGGTGCAGCATCTGGGATGACACTCGCATTAAATGTGGGCGCTATGCTACTTGCCTTCATCGCCCTAATTGCCATGTTCAACGGCTTAGTGGGTTGGACAGGTGGGTTGTTAGGGTATGAAAATGTTACCTTTGAAGGGATCATGGGTTACATACTTCAACCCTTAGCATGGGCAATTGGTGTTCCGTGGGAAGAAGCGCAGATAGCAGGAAGCTTTATCGGTCAGAAAATGGTAGTTAACGAATTTGTGGCTTACCTTAACTACCTTGAGCACCAACCCAACCTGTCTGAATCAACGCAAGCTATTGTCACTTTTGCACTTTGCGGTTTTGCGAACTTGTCCTCTATTGCTATTTTGATGGGTGGTATTGGTGCTATGGCACCTACTCGCCGAAAAGAAATTGCTCAGTTGGGCCTTAAAGCAGTTATTGCAGCAACGTTATCAAACTTGATGAGCGCAGCGCTCGCAGGCATTTACTTAACACTTGGCTAAACGACAAGGTTAATTACTAGATTAATTTTTAGGCTAAGATTTCGCCCAAATGTAGACTAAATGGTCTACATTGATTACATTAGGCATCTTAGATGAGGTTGATTGATTTAAGTCAACTACCACAGCTTTTTTGGCGGCCCGTCTACCTTTATAATGCCGCAATCAAAATAAACGGGATAATGTTATGCAATTAGTTGCTGTTGATTACACGGCGGAAAACGCCCAAGAAGAATTCGTTAAGTCACTACGAGAGACGGGCTTTGGGGTATTGAAAAACCACCCAATTCAACAGTCACTCGTGCAAGGCATATACGATAGCTGGCAAGGATTTTTCGATAGCGAAGAAAAAAATGACTACCTTTACAACAAAGGTAAGCAAGATGGATTCTTCCCTCAAAGTGTTTCAGAGGTAGCTAAAGGCTTCACGAAAAAAGATATTAAAGAGTACTTCCATTACTACCCATGGGGACAATGTCCTGACGAACTTCGTCCGTTGCTGTCGCAGTACTATTCAGAAGCTAACACGCTTGCTTCTGAACTATTAGGCTGGATTGAGAAACATTCTCCAGAAGAAGTCAGCAATAAGTACAGCCAACCGTTAGGCGACATGATCAAAGATTCAGATCAGACGCTACTACGTGTACTTCACTATCCACCATTAAGTGGCGAAGAAGAAGTAGATGCTATTCGCGCAGCGGCTCACGAAGATATTAATCTTATTACTATTCTTCCTGCTTCTAACGAGCCAGGGTTACAAGTAAAAGCGCAAGATGGCAGTTGGTTAGACGTACCTTGCGATTTTGGTAGCCTGATTGTGAATATCGGCGATATGCTTCAAGAAGCTTCAGGTCACTACTTCCCATCAACGACACACCGTGTTGTGAATCCAGATGGCGCAGACATGACCAAGTCGCGTATTTCATTGCCACTATTCTTACACCCTCGTCCGGATGTAAAGCTTTCAGAACGTCATACTGCGGGTACTTACCTGCAAGAGCGTTTGAAAGAGCTAGGTGTTATCTAAAGAGCGCTATTCTCTTAAAAAAAAGCCACGTTTTAACGTGGCTTTTTTGTTGGTGTAATTTATTGATACGCTCGCCGCATTTACGTGGTCACTACTCATTTTGTAAGTAGTTAGTCGTTATTAATTAGTAGTTCAGAGCAATCGTGGAAAGCTTACTCATGTACCGGTTCTCATCTTGTGAATTGGGTGCAAGTTGAATTGCGCGTTTGATGTAACGCTCAGCGTTACTGATATCTCCTATCTCGTAATACACTTTAGCCAACCCAAAAAACACTTCGTGTCTGGTATTATCTAAGCGAAGCGCGCGTTGGAAATGTTCCAATGCATCTGCTAACTCCCCTTCGTCCAAAGCTTGCTCCCCAAGAATGAAATGATAAAAAGGATTTTCTTTTCGTTGCGCTTCTACCTTTGCTTTAATTTGTGCTGATTTATCAAATAACCCTTGGTGGTAATACAAAATAGACAAGTTGTCCCACGCGGTCAGATTGTTCTCATCTAGATTTAACGCAAACTGATAACTTTGCTCTGCGGCTTCAAATGCGTCGACCATACGGTAAAGCACACCTAAATTGACCCAACTTTGTTGTAACTCTGGCGATAATACTGCAGCAGCCCTAAAGTAGCTGTATGCCCGCGTATAACTGTTGGCAATTAGCGCATCGGCGCCTTTGTTGTTATAGAACATAGACAGCACGAGGCGCTTGGTAACCGGCACCCGTGGAAAGTGCGTTCTGATCATTTGTGGGTCAAAATCAACATCTGCACTACTTGGTCCGATGTTGGTCACTAATGGATCTTTCGGGACATTGATAGTTAAGTTTACGTGACCATTTAAAAAGCTGAAGCCGTCACGCCTTGTCCAATACTCGGGTATATCTACTTCATAGAATGTGGCATCGTAGCCTGCGTGCTGAGCCATAGCGTAAGTCATGATAGACAAAGAAAGGCAGTTGGCAGAACGATTATAAAACGTCTCACTGGCAACCGAGTTCGCATTGCTGCGGTACAATAGTCCCATTTCAGAATGGTCAAAGATTGACGAGATCAGACCTTTTACGTTGGTTGTTTTTCCTCCCGACTCAAAAACAGCCTCATCGACAAATAACTGAGCATCTTCTTCTAGTGCAAATACCTCCTCTTCCGTTTCAATTGGAAAAGACGCATAACTTGGAAATAGATGGTCGTGTAATGCAGGATAAGGATTCTTGGCAACAACGGGCGTAGTGCTAGCACAACCTAGCATAGCTGAACCGATAAAAACGAGTAGTGCAGTAATAAGATGTCGAAGTAACATAATGCAGCCCTCCCCTATTAACACCTTGGCGAAGTATAGCGCAGCACCCAATAATTTAACATTATTTTTACATATTCATATCTTCCTACTTTTCCCATTACGTAAACTTAATCATCCAAATTGAGGTGGTAGCGTAACAACCTGCGCAACATCATTTAATTTTCTATCTCAATTTAAGGAAAAATTTTATGCGTAAGTTAATCCCATTGGTAATGATGAGTTTGATGAGTCTTTCTGCTTTTGCTGGCCATCATATGGAGTCCGAGAAAACTGATATTGTTGATACTGCTGCTAGTCAAGAAACATTCTCAACATTGGTGACTGCTGTAAAAGCCGCCGACCTAGTAGACACACTAAAAGGTGACGGTCCTTTCACTGTATTCGCTCCTACCAACAAAGCCTTCTCTAAATTACCTGAAGGTACCGTAGAGATGTTATTGAAGCCTGAAAATAAGGCGCTATTAACACAAGTACTTACTTACCATGTAGTATCCGGCAAAGTCATGGCGGAAGATGTTATGTCACTGACCAGTGCAACTACTGTTGAAGGCAGTGATGTGAAGGTGGTTACCGCCATGGGCAAAGTGATGATTGACGATGCAACAGTAACGAAAGCTGATGTAAAAACATCAAATGGTGTGATTCACGTTATCGACACTGTACTGCTTCCTGCTGAAGTTAAAAAAGCGTTATAGTCCATTCATAGTAAGTAGCGGGTTTCCGCTACTTCCCCCCTTCCATGTAAGACACTCCGTGCAAACTCATTAGCACTGATATTTTTTGTAATCCAGAACCTTCTTCTAGCCCGTATACCAATTAACTAGCTTACAAGGATGAAGTCATGTTCATTATTTACACTTACACTATCGCAGGGCTTGCGGTAATCATTTTAACGGTATTAGTTCAAAATATCGTTGCTGCAGTAGCGCATCGCAAACAGTCGTCTTATGTACCAGGAAAAGTCGCAGAAGACTTAAGTCATGACAGTTTTGTATTTAGAAGCCATAGAACGTTTCACAACTCACTTGAGAACGTAAACCAGTTTATTATTCCAGCCATACTTTGCATGTTTGTTGGTGTTACCCCTCTCTATCTGGCTATCTTAGTTTGGGTGTATGGCTTATGTAGAATTGTTCATATGGCATTATATTATGCGATGGCGACTGAGCGTAATCCAAGTCCGAGAACCTATTTTTATATGATAGGGCTGGTAACTAACCTAATACTGTACGTGCTTCTTTTTATATCGTTAATCTAAATGAGTGAAAATGTTAATTATTAAACTTATGTTTAATGCATTTTTTTCACTCGCCGCGTTACTCTGAGTATAAGGTTTACAAATAGTTGGAAACAGCTGCATTGTAGGTAAAGGACTAACATGTTTATTGAGCAAGTAAATAAACGAACATTATCAGACTGCCATTTATTAATTGTAGATGATCAAGCAAGCTCTCGAATAATTTTAGAAGGGCTTCTTGATGAGTTTGTTAGTTGTACATCTGTTTCTTCCGGTGCAGCAGCGCTTGCTTACTGTGAAGAAAATACGCCTGATCTTATCTTGATGGATGTTTATATGCCAGACATGGATGGCCATCAAGTTGCAAAAGCCTTGCGTGAAAACCCGAGCAAGTCTGATATTCCAATTATCTTCGTTACCGCAACAACATCTGACGAAGCCCAATCAAAATGCTGGAATTCTGGCTGTGTTGATTTTGTGACCAAACCTATTAATGCATGCACGTTACAAAATCGCGTGAAAGCGCACCTCAATCATAAGCTCAAAAATGATCTGTTAGAAAATCTCATTTATATCGATAGGCTAACAGGCGCCTATAATAGACATTATTTAGAAGACTACCTTCCGCGCTTGATGAAAGATGGCAAGCGGAGTCATAACCCTCTTTCTCTTGTACTTTTCGATGTTGATTACTTTAAGCGGTTCAACGACCGATATGGGCATATGGAAGGCGATAGCTGCTTATGGAGGCTTAGCAAGGCAATTAACGATAGCTTGTTGCGTCCTATGGACAAATTAGTTCGTGTGGGCGGTGAAGAGTTTTTAGTTATTCTACCTAGCACTGATAAAAAAGGCGCAAAATTAGTCGCCAATCGACTTTTGGAAACCGTGTTTAATTTAAACATTCCCCACGCTGATTCAAACCTTGCAAGAGTGACAATTAGCGCTGGGGTAGCAACTAAAAATCCAGACGACAACAAAACCATCGACTTCACTATGCTGCAAGCTGATAAAAGCCTCTATGCTGCAAAAGGGCAAGGTAGAAACTGTGTCGTAAGTAGCGTGGAAAAGGCTCACAATGTTATGGAGCCGGAAATTTAAGTGGTATGGTAATGCTTAGTTTAGGGTAATTTATTAAGGCTTAACCACCCCAAGTGTTTTCTTACCAAGCGCTTTAGTATGTGATAAGTCTGCCAAGCAACTTTGTTGTGTTAGCCCTAATGACGCTAACTGTGCATAACATAGGAGTAGCGCTGCCATGGCATCTTCTAAGGCATTATGTTGAGGCACCGCCGGTAAACCAGCTCGTAGTAAGCATGCACCTAGGGATGCACTATTTGAGGGAACGACTTCGTGCTCTTTTTTCAATTCATACAAAGCAAGTTGTAAAGTGTCGATGTAATAAACCTCTTGTGCCGGTAAATTTAATCGCCTAAATACCGCATCTAGCACCGCCAAATCTAAATTCGCATTATGGATAACTAAAACCTTCGAGGGTAACTGTGCGGTAAATTTAGTCAGCACATCTTCTATTTTCTCGCCCTTTGCAATATTATCCTGAATAAGTCCATGGATAACGGGGCTTTGCCCTAAAGACGCCTTGGTTTTCACAACGCTATAAGCGCTAGTTTCTAGAGCAATGCTACTATTACGCCCACATACCCAGCCAAAAGAGGTAATTTCTGACTCATTGGCGTTTAAGGAGGTCAGCTCTAAATCAATCGACATAAGGGTAGTGTCTTGTAAGGTCGCGTTTTTGAACCTATCGAATGATGATGGACCGCGCCCAGATAACCAGTTACTTAGCCATTGCAACATACCTATGCCATGCCACCGGAAAAATTTATGATAATTGCTTTTTGGGCTCTTTCGATAGCTTGAAACGATGCCTTTAGTTGATGCTTTTCTATAGAAGATAAAGACGACACTGACACACTATTATCTGCCACGTTATGCTGAAGTTGGTGCCGCCAGCGTAATCGATTTAAAAATATCCAAATATCCCGCAAATTCGCTGCATCTTTGGTAGAAAGCTCAGAATTTTCGGGCAACAGAGATAGCCTTGCGAGAGTGCCAGGTACTGATATCCCTCCTGCTAGGGCATAAATACGCGCAATATTGTTGATCAGTGCCACCGCACGTACTTTTAAATCGATCGTATCTTTCAGCTTCCCTCCCTTCTCATAAGTAAATTTTTGAAACATAGAAAGAGGTACAGAGACTTCATTTGCATGACGGGACAATGCCGCAAGAAATAAACTTTGTTTAAGCAGGGGCATTCTTTGACGTTGTAGCGTTTTAAACAAGCCCACATCACCCGCGGCGCAGCGTGCATCAAGAAAGATATTAAAGTGCATAATGGCATCTTTGGTAGGCGCATTTACCCATTTCCGCGCTTGTTCAACCGCTTGCTCTAACGTTAACCTCAGCTCGGGATTACTCGCCATAATATTGCCACTGCATAGCTTAATACCACATTTTGCTAATCCCTTGCAGACATAGTCAGCCATGGCGGCAAAGTAATCGGCTTGTGCTTGCGTGGGCAATTTAGCTAATAGCAACGCGTTGTCTTGATCCGATCCCATTGTCTGATCCTCTCTCGCTTGTGAGCCATAGACTAGCCACGAAAACATCATGCCGGCTTTACCATGTTCTTGCTGAAAGAAGCCAATGAGTTTTCGCGTCATAATATCAGTGGCCTGAGATAGCACTTTACCTGCAATATCATAATCGCCTGCGTGTTTAGCATGTGCAGAAAAGTAGTGTGGAAGCTGCCACGCTAAACGCGTTAATTCGTACAAATTGCTCGCTTTCGACAGTTCGCCAATAATAAATAGAACGCTGCCTCGTTGATGGCGAACAATATCACTGGCCGTCACCATACCCACGGGTTCATGACTGTCTTTATCTAAAATAGGCAGATGATGAATGTTTTTTTCGGTCATTAACGCCATGGCGTCAAATAACGTTAGGTTACTGGCAACATTCGCTGGCGACGAGGTCATAACACTGCTAACAGGGTTCGTCAGCGCAACACCGGCGGCAACCACTCGGGAACGTAAATCTCTATCGGTAACGATACCCACTAGCTGCCCTGCTTCAGTAATGAGAAGAGACGACACACGGTTATCGGTCATCAGTTGAGCCGCTTGTTGAATGGGCGTATTTACATCGGTGCCAATGGGTGCTTTTTCTGTTAAATCACAAAGTGGTTTGTACAACCACATAGATTTTGACTCTGTTATAGCCTGATTTTGTAGTGCATCATGTCGCAATCCATTAAAAAAAGTATTAATGCTATCGAAACGAAGAAGCGCTTTAAATGGTGCTTCATCAAAGCTGTACACTAGACCTGGGCTCTCTACCGTCACCGACATTGGATAGTCTCTACCATCCAAAACACGCTGGAAGCCAAAGTAGTCCCCTTCACTAACATAACGGGGGGCGTCTTGCTCGGTACTTACCGAAAACTGGCCGCTTTGAATGAGATAAATTCGGCGAGATTGTCCAACTAAGGTCTTTAGGTTTTCTTTTGTTACGTAAAGCAATTCTGCCGAGGTAAGTAAATCAGTTAATGAATCCACATCAAGCGTATCAAAGGGCGCAGATGCAGCAACAAAATCTGCGACTTGCTGGGCAATAGCTGTCATACACAATGCTCCTGAAACGATAAAAACCAACCCGCTTTTAGAGTTTCCTCTTTGAACGGGTTGGCTTAATAAAGGCTCAGTTAATTACTGAGCGTCAGCTTCTTGTTTTAACAATTAACTTCTAGCCGTTAGTGTGCAGATGCCTCGCCCGCCCCTTTCGGATAGCGAATGCTTTCTACTAACTCTTGAATTTCTTCCGGCGCCTCATCGGTAAACTTAAACACGATAAAAGCAACAAGGAAGTTAACTATCATACCTAACGTACCTATGCCCTCTGGCGAAATACCAAACCACCAGTTTTCAGGTACATTTGCCGCAGGATTAACAAACTTGAAGTAAATGATATAGGCAGCAGTGAACGCAATACCTGCAATCATGCCTGCAATAGCGCCTTTATCATTCATACGTTTGCTAAAGATACCCATAATAATGGCAGGGAAGAAACTGGATGCCGCCAGACCGAACGCGAAGGCGACCACCTGCGCCACAAAGCCCGGTGGATTAATCCCAAAGTAACCTGCAATAACAATGGCTACCCCTGCGGCCAGTCGCGCATAAAAGAGCTCAGACTTATCGGTTATATTGGGCGCAAAGTTACGCTTCAACAAATCATGAGACACCGATGTAGAGATAACAAGCAGTAAGCCTGCGGAAGTAGACAGTGCTGCAGCTACGCCACCAGCGGCCACTAATGCAATGACCCATGCTGGTAAATTTGCTATCTCAGGGTTAGCTAATACCATGATGTCACGGTCAACTTTCATTTCGTTGCGCTCATCACCAGAGTAAAACATCACCCCATCACCGTTCTTATCGTTGAACTCGATAAGCCCAGTTTGCTCCCAGTTTTTAATCCACGACGGTGCTTGCTCGTAACTTGTACCAGTTAGTTCAGGCCCGTTAATGGTTTCAATCATATTTACGCGAGCAAAAGCTGCAAGAGACGGTGCCGTAGTGTAAAGAATAGCAATAAATGCTAATGCATAACCTGCCGACTTACGCGCATCATGTACTTTCGGTACAGTGAAGAAGCGAACGATAACGTGAGGCAATCCAGCTGTACCTACCATCAATGCAAAAGTAATAAAGAACACATCGATGGTACTCTTCGAGCCGGAGGTATATTCATGAAATCCGAGCTCCACCGACAGACTGTCGAGTTTCTGCAGTATATGCATCCCCGACCCATCTGCGAGCGTGGCGCCGAACCCCGTTTGTGGAAGAATGTGGCCAGTTACCATGATAGAGATAAATACCGCAGGCACAATATAAGCAAAAATCATTACGCAAAACTGCGCAACTTGAGTATAGGTAATGCCTTTCATGCCACCAAGTACCGTGTAGAAAAACACGATAACCATGCCAATAACTACACCCGTCACGATATCGACTTCTAAGAAACGACTAAATACTACGCCTACGCCTCGCATTTGCCCTGCCACATAGGTAAAGCAAACAAAGATCGCACAGAAAACTGCAACGGTTCTCGCGGTTTGGGAGTAGTAGCGGTCGCCAATAAAATCCGGTACAGTAAATTTACCGAATTTACGTAGGTAGGGTGCTAGACACAAGGCAAGCAATACATAGCCTCCAGTCCATCCCATTAGGTAAACTGCGCCGTCGTATCCCATAAAGGAAATAAGGCCGGCCATTGAAATAAATGATGCTGCCGACATCCAGTCTGCAGCGGTAGCCATACCGTTTAGCACGGGAGGCACACCGCCACCAGCAACGTAGAAGTCGTTAGTAGAACCCGCTCTAGCCCATACAGCTATGGCGATATATAGCGCAAATGTTGCGCCTACAATAATAAATGTTAGTAGTTGAACGTCCATGGTATTACTCCTCGTTTACGCCATAACGTTTATCCATCGCCTTCATCTTTGACATATAAACAAAAATTAGAGCGACGAATACATAAATGGAACCTTGTTGCGCAAACCAGAAACCCAGTTTAAATCCAAAAAAGTGGATATTGTCTAGCACATCGACAAACAAAATGCCGGCGCCAAACGACACCGCAAACCAAACGATTAAAAGCTTGGCAAGGAGAGACAAGTTCTCCTTCCAATATGCTTTTTTGTCGTCATCATTTCTAAATGCCATTGTTCCGTCCTCATGTCAGGTTAATCAATTGTTTTATTTTTACATTTTCCTAACGCCCAGCTTTGCTAACATTATTGCCAAGCTTTTTCATTTAGACCGAACAGGCCTCAGAGCGGCAAAAGTCAAGCACTTAGGAGCACGATGTATACTCTAGACCTCACTATTCAAATTCAAAATGAGACCATGGTCGTAGGTAGACCATGGTCGAAATGATTATAATGCACACAGACTTGTTAACTTTAAGTTAAAGGGAATTCATGACGTTCGGTTGGGTTACGCTTGCGGTACTGTATCTATTTTTGCTTTTTTCTTTGGCGAGTTGGGGCGATAAGAACTCGCCCCGTGCCCGCGCGTTAACCTCGCATCCAGCCATCTACTCGCTGGCACTGGCCATATATTGCACGGCGTGGACATTTTTCGGCATGGTGGGACAAGCCAGTCGCGACACATGGATTTACCTACCCATTATGTTAGGGCCAATATTGGTCTATGTGCTTGGGTATCGATTTATTTATAAGCTAACTCTGGTGAGTAAAAAGCAACATATCACCACAATTTCTGACTTTATCGCGTCGCGTTATGGGAAGCGTCAAACCGTCGCTCTGCTAGTGACCGTTATCGCACTGTTGGCTACCATTCCCTATATTGCGTTGCAGTTAAAAGCGATTGGCTCTACTTTTCAGTTGTTAACCCAGCAGCCTAATAGTAATTTTATCGTGATTGCTGCCACCACGTTTATTGCTGTATTTGCGATCTATTTTGGCACTAAACATGCCGATGTAACTGAGTACCGCCGAGGGTTAATGCTCGCTATCGCCTTTGAATCTACGATTAAGTTACTGGCGTTGGTGTTAGTGGCTTTTGTGGGCTACAGCGCGTGGCGACAAACCGAAACAGGCCCTTTTCTTGAAACCTTTGTGAATACAGCCGCACTCTCTCAATTTAGCTCGTTCAACTTTATCGCTCAAACCATCATGGCCGCGGCTGCCATTGTATGTCTACCTCGCCAATTTCATGTGGCGGTCATTGATAACCTGAGCCTTTCACACTTAAAAACGGCCCGTTGGTTGTTCCCACTTTATCTCGCGATAATTTCTGCGGTTATTCCCATTATAGCTATTGCGGGTAAAGCTATTTTTGCCGGCGCCAGCGTTGAGCCAGACTCCTATGTACTGTCACTCGCCATGTTCTCGGGCTCGGCCTTGCTACAAGTTATTGTATTTGTGGGCGGATTATCTGCTGCTACTGCAATGATAATTGTGGCAACCCTAACCTTAAGCACCATGCTAACCAATGACGTGATATTGCCCCGCTATTTAGCATTTCGAGGAAATTCTGCGCAAAAAAGAGATTTCTCTGCGCAGATACGCCTTATCCGACGCGTTGTTATTGCTTTCATTTTACTTATGGCATTTTTATATCATCAACAAATGACCAGTAGCCGCTCGCTACACTCAATTGGGCTTATTGCGTTTTCATTAGTCATCCAGTTGATGCCGGCGATCCTCGGTGGATTATATTGGAAACGTGCCCATGCCCATGGTGTTTACGCAGGCTTGTTAGTGGGAATAATACTTTGGGTACTGTGGTTGGTATTTCCGCTCGTAGGAAAACAAACCTCGCAATTTGCCAACAACGAACTTATCAGCCAAGGCGCGATGATAAGCCTTGGCGCTAATACCGTGATGTATATTATTTTCTCTTGGTTCGCCCCGCACCGGCTCATCGACAGAATTCAAGCCGAGGCCTTTGTGTCTCCTGCTGTGGTTAAAAATAGTGTGATTAAAGGTCCTAATAGCAATGTGACGGTATCTGACCTCACCACGCTACTATCAACCTTCATGGGTACAGGTCGATGCGAACAGCTTATTGAGCAATATCAGCATCACAATAGTTGCACGCTGAACCACCAAGCTTCTCCCGATGAAGACTTTCTTGCGTTTTGTGAGCGTGCGCTAGGCGGTGTTATAGGTGCATCCAGCGCCAAAGTGTTATTAGACAGCGCACTGCGTGGCAAGAAAATGGACTTCACGGAAGTGATTAACTTTTTCGATGACACCACGCAAGCTATGCAATTTAATATGACTGCGCTTTTGACCTCGCTGGAGAACATGGATCAAGGCATTAGCGTAGTCGATAAACATTTAAATTTAGTGGCTTGGAATAAGCGATACGCAGCGCTATACACCTACCCTGAAGATTTTCTTGCTGTAGGCATACCCATAGAGAAACTTATCCGCTTCAATGCTTCACAAGGAGAATTTGGCAAACTGGACGTAGAAGCGGAAGTAGAAAAGCGCCTAGAACACTTGCGCTCTGGTACCCCGCACCGATTTAAACGGCAGCGAAAAGATGGCCGCGTAATAGAAATGGTAGGCAATCCCCTACCTGGCGGAGGCTTTGTAACCAGTTTTAATGACATCACCGATCATATTGAGATTCAACAAGCCCTTGAAGAATCAAACATCGACTTAGAAGCCAGAATTAAGCGGCGAACCGAAGAGGTGCATACTATTAACGCCGAGCTACGCCTTGAAATAGAGCGGCGCTCTGGTGCAGAAACTGAACTTATACGGGCTAGAAAGGCGGCTGAAGATGCGAATGCCAGTAAAACTCGCTTCCTGGCACTTGCCAGCCATGATGTACTTCAGCCTCTTAATGCCGCCAAGTTATATATCTCGGCACTAGAGGAACAAGAACTATCGAATGGTGTGCATGAAATCATTCAAAAGCTGCATCACTCCGTGACCTCAAGTGAAGCCCTTATCGGTACGCTTTTAGATATTTCACGCCTTGACCAAGGTGAAATGAAACCAGACATTGAGCCCGTGGATGTGCAGGCTCTTCTCAGCCCGCTTATTGACGATATAAGAATGCGGGCACGGGAAAAAGGCCTTTCACTGCGGGTATGGATTAAACCACTTTGGGTAATGGCCGACAAGACTTACTTATATCGAATTATGCAAAACCTGCTGTCAAATGCAGTGAAATACACCCAAAGCGGCAAAGTTGTATTGGTTATAAAACCCGTAGGGTCAGTCGTTTCTTTTCGTGTTTACGACACGGGTATCGGCATTTCGGAAGATAAAAAAGATAACATCTTTAGTGATTTCTATCGCATTAATCAAAGTGCAGAGCACGGTATTGGTCTAGGGCTAGGCGTTGTTCGTAGATTAAGCCAGCAGTTGGGTAGCGATATAACCGTATCCTCGTCACTTCAAAAAGGTAGCTGCTTTACCTTTACGCTGCCAAAAGCTCAACCTGGCTCTTCAATAAGTACGACAGCCAAGCCTAAAAACACAACTTTCACTGGATTGCAGGTACTTTGCGTAGATGATCAAAGGGAGAACTTAGATGCCATGCAAACGCTGCTAGCTCGCTGGGGCGTTAAGGTGATGTTGGCGGGGTCTTGGGATGAAGCGCTTGCCCTGATTGAGCAAACATCACCTCAGATATTATTGATGGACTATCAATTAAGCCACGATGAAACGCAAAACGGCTTAGCCTTAATAGATAAAATTAGATACCAGCTTGATGCCATATTACCCGCTGCGCTTATCACAGCCACGCCGGATGAAGATTTAGTGGTTAAGTGTAAGGATCAAGGGGTTAACTATTTATCTAAGCCGCTAAAACCCGCAAAACTTAGGGCACTATTACAAAGTATGACTCGCCATATTCGCGAGTCACACTATACCGATAGCGACTAAATTTGGGGGGCGCTTTTCACCTGGCTCTTTTTCGTCGGTTTATCGGATTGTTCTTCCGTTTTAGTCGCTGCCGTTGTTGGGGTTACTTTACCCATGGTGCCCCACGCTGATTTAGGATTTATAAGCACAGGACGAGTTAAAATTAGGTTATTGGGGTACATGAGGGTTTCGCGCTCAGAAGTAACCAGCCGAGTACTAAATGGCCCTAAGTCGGCAATATAGCCCTCTATAAAATTATCGCCATCGAGGATACGAATAAAATTTCCTCGGCGATACGCAACGTTCGTCAACAGTATGAAATAAGCGGTAATATTGCTTATCAGTGACCAACTGGCGAAAAGCGCTACCCCTGTTACCGTGATAATAGAGGTTGATAATACCAATAGACCTGAGAAGTCGATTCCCCACGCTAGAAGCAGCAAGGCTAACGATACGGTCGCCACAATAACTCGTGCGGCAAATAACCCCTTAATTGCGCTGGTAGACTTTAATTTGGTTTTCTCAATATTGGTTTCAAGTTTGGGAAGAATTTTTCGTGAAGCCGCCAAATAAAACAGTAAAACCAACCCACTCCAAATAAGGTTTGATTGGTAGCTCGTAAGCCAAACCAATACCTCTTGCCACCACTGCACCATAGTAAAAAACTCATTATATCCTCATGTTACCCCATGCTATCGCGTAACGTTTTTGAGTTCATCCAGATATTACTGTCGCCACCACAATAATAATTCGTAAGACCATTAATAAAAGGTGCTTTATGATGCGCGCCAATTCGCTGCAGTCCGACTAAACTGGCTATGCACCCAAAAAGGTGCTAATGATTAAGCAGCACTTTTTTGAAAATTTATAACAACAGGCAATTTACAATGCGCATAGCGATTTTATCTCGGAATTCTCGTCTCTATTCAACCTCTCGTTTAGTAGAAGCAGGTCGTGCTCGCGGTCATGAAGTAGATGTTATTGATACCATGCATTGCTATATGGACATCACCAGTTCTCGTCCATCGGTGCGCTACAAAGGTAAAAGACTTCCTTATTACGATGCGGTTATTCCTCGCATTGGCGCTTCTGTTACCTTTTACGGTACTTCGGTTGTACGCCAATTCGAAATGATGGGCACCTATAGTGTTAATGAGTCTGTGGCGATAAGCCGCTCTAGAGACAAGTTACGTTCTCTACAACTGTTATCACGTAAAGGCATTGGCATGCCGCGAACTGGCTTTGCTCACCACCCTGATAAGATAGAAGACGTGATAAAAACTGTGGGCGGCGCGCCAGTGGTCATTAAACTACTTGAAGGTACTCAAGGTATTGGTGTGGTATTAGCCGACACCCATAAAGCGGCTGAATCAATTATTGAAGCCTTCATGGGGTTAAATGCCAGTATCCTAGTGCAAGAGTTTATTAAAGAGGCCGGTGGCTCTGATATTCGGTGCTTCGTAGTAGGCGGTAAAGTGGTTGCCGCAATGAAACGACAAGCGGCACCGGGTGAGTTTCGCTCTAACCTTCATAGAGGCGGTCAAGCCAGCTTGGTAAGACTAAGCCCAGCTGAACGCAAAACTGCCGTAGACGCTGCTAAAACGATGGGTTTGAACTGCTGTGGCGTAGATATTTTGCGTTCAAATAATGGGCCTGTAGTGATGGAAGTAAACTCTTCACCAGGCTTAGAAGGCATTGAAAAAGCCACTAATAAAGATGTGGCCGGTATGATCATTGAATTTATTGAAAAAAGTGCAGAGCCGCACAAAACCAAAACACGAGGTAAAGGCTAAGTGGCAGTGGATAATTTAGTCATTGGTGGGCAGAGTATCGCGCCAGGCGAATCAGTGAAAATTGAGCTGGAGATGCCCCCGTTATACACCGCGACAAACATGAGCATTCCCGTGTATGTTACCCGTGGTAAACGCCCTGGCCCTACCATGTTTGTTAGCGCCGCTATCCATGGTGATGAACTCAATGGTATCGAAATTGTAGGCAGACTCATTCGCTCACGGGCCATTGAACGGTTAAGAGGTACCCTAATCGCGGTGCCTATGGTGAACGTGTACGGGGTGTTAAACCAGTCTCGCTATTTGCCTGACCGTCGCGATCTCAACCGCAGCTTTCCTGGCAGTAAAAAAGGCTCGTTGGCCGGTCGACTCGCCAACTTGTTCTTAAAGGAAATTGTGCAAAAGTGCGATGTAGGCATAGACCTGCATACCGGTGCAATCCATCGCAGTAATTTACCGCAAATTCGCGCTGACTTAGACGATCCCGAAGTACTTGAGATGGCCAAAGCATTTGGTGTACCTGTGTTGCTAAATGCTGAGCTACGTGAAGGTTCATTACGTGAAACCGCCAGTGAAAGTGGTGTTAAAATTTTGCTTTACGAAGCAGGTCAGGCCTTAAGGTACGATGAATTCTCCATTCGCGCAGGGCTTCGCGGTATCATTAATACTATGCGCCATTTGGGCATGTTGAATAAGAGTCGTAGTAAGGGGCACAGTATTGAGCGATTTATTGCCCGTCAGAGTGGCTGGATACGCGCTACAGAAAGTGGCTTTGTTACTCATTTAGCCCAGTTGGGCGATCACGTGAACAAAGGGGATAAACTGGCGACCATAGCTGATCCGTTCGGTGGATATTTGGCCAGTATTGAAAGCCCCGCTGAGGGGGTAGTGGTAGGTAAACAAAACATACCTCTGACGCAAGAAGGAGAAGCGGTCTATCACATTGCCTATTTCTCACAACCCGATACAGTGGCAGAGCATGTAGAGTTATTGCAAGACAACCTGCTACCAGGTGAAACGGATAATACTTGATTGAAGGCGAACACATGAAAAATAAAAAAATAGTGGGTGCGGTGGAATTATGTGACCTTCCCGCATTTACCATCACTGATTTAAATGTTCGGGTTGATACCGGCGCAGCAACCTCTTCATTGCATGTAGATAATATTGAAGAGTTTGAGGTAGACGATGAATTATGGATTCGCTTCGATATTCATCCTGATATTCATAATGTTGATAGAGTGGTTAGAAGAGAAGTAAAAGTTGAAGCAAAAAAGCGTGTCAAAAGCTCAACGGCCACAAGAGAGAAGCGTTATGTGATAGTAACGCCTATAATAATGGATAGTGTGCAATGGGATATTCAATTAACCCTAACCGACCGCTCTGAAATGACGTATCTTATGTTACTTGGCAGAGAGGCCATGAGCGGCCATTTTTTGGTTGATCCTGAGCACGACTTTTTACTTACAGGGAAGGATTGATAGTCGATACAATGATAGGACATATGATCAGTCGAATATTACTCTCGTCAGCTTTTATACTACTAAGTGGCTTATTCACTTCACTAGGTTTAGCTGGCGAGGTCACTGACTCACCTAGCCTAGAAAAGAACACTAAAGCAGCATTGCCTCATAGAATACTGCGCCTTCCTAATGTTCATCCTGGTCGAGATCCCGTTTACGCATACGCCAAAACCCTACTTTCAAAAGCACTGGAAGTGACAGAAGATAAGTATGGCACCTTTGAGTTGCACGTCAGTAAACAGGAAATTGCGCAAGAGCGCCAATTAAGAAGTTTAGAACACGACATGTTAGATGTAACGTGGAGCGTGTCTTCTATCGACAGAGAAAAACAACATCGAGCAATACGTATTCCTATCATGGGCGGATTTTTTGGCAAGCGTATTATGCTTATTCGCGCCGATGATAATCGCTTCGATAACCCATTAACACTTCAGAGCCTTAAATCAATGCGGGCGGTGCAAGGCTACGACTGGCCTGACACCCGTATTTTTCGTTACAATGAAATTCCCGTGCTTGAAACCACTTATCAAGCCTCTTTTCGAATTGTGGCTGAAGGCTTTGCCGATATGTTTCCACGCAGTGTGATGGAAATAATACACGAATTAGATAAGCAACCTGACAGCACATTAAAAATTGAGCCTCATTTGCTGGTGTCTTACAACAGTCCTTTGTTTTACTTCGTTGCATCAGATCAGGAAGCCCTAGCTAACCGAATCAGTGAAGGCCTTACTATCTTGCTAGAATCTGGAGAATTTCAGGCATTCTTAAAAGCGCAGCCCGTTTACCAAGAAAGCATGACATTGATGCGTGGACGTACTGTGATTGAAATTGAGAACCCTTTGTTAAGCGAACAAAGTAAGGTAGCGCTTAAGCATTATCTTACTTATTTTGAACCCGATTTCCTTGTTGAACCGGTTGAAGTGCCGCTAGAAAAGACTAATGATCACTTGTAGCGGGCGGCTCTAGCTCTAGTTGAGATGCAATTAAAACCGCTTGAGTACGATTATTTATGCCAAGCTTTTTGAAAATCGCGGTTACGTGGGCTTTTACCGTAGCTTCGGCAATATCCAAATTATAACCAATTTGCTTGTTGAGTAACCCATCTCGCATAAAGCACAGTACTTTGTATTGTGAAGGCGTTAGTGAAGCAACATTATCGGCAAGTTCAGAAAACTCCTCATCAATCTCATCGACACTATCGCTTAAATTAGGTGGCAACCATACGTCCCCATCTAATATGGCTTGTACCGCGTTAGCAATATCACCCGAGCTGGCAGTTTTGGGGATAAATCCGAGCGCCCCGGCACTCATGATTTTTGATATAAGTTGGGTATCTTCCGTGCCAGACACTACTGCTACAGGTACGTCAGGAAACAGTTTACGAATGTGAATTAACCCGAAAAGGTCGTTGCTGCCCGGCATATGTAAATCAAGCAGCAAAAGGTCGATATCCTCGCGATTGAGAATATCGACTGTCGATGTTAAATCACCAGCTTCTGATAGCGTCAGTGCTGGTAAAGACAATGACAAAGCGCCTCTTAAGGCATCCCGATACAACGGATGATCATCGGCAATTAACAGGGTTGTCATTGCATTATCCTTTATGATTTATTTAATCGCTCCTCAATGAGTGTATCAACAACTGACGGATCCGCCAATGTAGATATATCACCAAGTTGCTCATGTTCGTTCGCCGCAATTTTACGCAAAATACGGCGCATAATTTTACCTGAACGGGTTTTAGGTAAGCCAGCCGACCATTGTATTTTATCAGGTGTCGCAATGGGGCTAAGCTCTTGTCTCACCCAGTTTTTAAGCTCTGTGGTTAGCGCATCATCAACGGCAACACCGTCAATTGGAGTAACGTAGACGTAAATGCCCTGCCCTTTAATATCATGAGGGAAGCCCACTACAGCCGCTTCAGCTACTTTTGGATGCGCCACTAGTGCGCTCTCAATTTCAGCAGTACCTAAACGGTGACCGGATACATTTAACACATCATCGACGCGCCCTGTAATCCAGTAATAACCATCTTCATCACGTCTTGCGCCATCACCGGTAAAGTATACACCTTTGTAAGCACTAAAGTAGGTACTGATAAAGCGTTGATGGTCGCCATATACAGTTCTAGCTTGGCTTGGCCAGCTATCCTTAATCACAAGGTTACCTTCGGCTGCGCCTTCAAGTTCGTTGCCTTCAGCATCGAAAAGCGCAGGTTGAATACCAAAGAATGGCCGCGTAGCAGAACCAGGCTTAAGTGCTGTAGCACCAGGTAATGGCGTTATCATATGGCCGCCAGTTTCAGTCTGCCACCACGTATCCATGATAGGACAACGGCTTTGACCAATTACACGGTGGTACCATTCCCACGCTTCAGGATTAATCGGTTCACCCACTGTACCGAGTAAACGTAACGAAGATAAGTCGCAACCTTCTGCTGGCTTATCACCATGCGCCATCAATGCACGAATAGCCGTTGGTGCCGTGTAAAGGCTGTTTACTTTGTATTTTTCTACTACTTGCGCAATACGACGCACGTCAGGATAAGTAGGTACGCCCTCAAAAAACACCTGAGAAGCGCCGTTGATCATAGGGCCGTAGACCATGTAGCTGTGTCCTGTGATCCAGCCTACATCGGCAGTACACCAGTAAATATCATTTTCTTGATAGTCAAAGGCGTATTTAAAGGTCATGGCGGTATAAAGCAAGTAACCACCGGTAGTATGTACTACGCCCTTGGGCGTGCCAGTTGAACCCGATGTATACAGGATAAACAGCGGGTCTTCCGCGTTCATCACTTCAGGCTCACACGTTGTGGCGCACTCAGCCACAAGCTCATCCCACCATACATCGTGACTTTCGTTCCACGCTACATCTTCACCTGTTACTTTCTTAACGATGACATGAGTAATGGATGGGCAAGCACCTTTCGACAAGGCCTTATCTACATTGGCTTTCAGAGGTACAGAGCGACCCGCTCGGCGGCCTTCATCTGCCGTAATAACCACCTTGGCATCGCTATCATTAATACGATCGGCAATCGCGTTCGGCGAGAAGCCCCCAAAAATAACAGAGTGAATAGCACCAATACGGGCGCACGCCAACATAGCGTATGCAGCATCGGGGACCATAGGCATATAGATAGCGACTCTGTCGCCTTTAGTTACGCCAAGGGATTTAAGTGCGTTAGCCAATTTACAGACTTCGTCGTGCACTTCTTGAAAAGTAATATCTTGACTGTCTTCAGGGGAGTCACCTTCCCAGTGAATAGCCACTTTATCTGCGTTGTCTGCTAGGTGGCGGTCGATACAGTTGTAACTGGCATTTAATTCGCCGTCTTCAAACCATTTTATGGAAACATCATTGTCACCAAAATGGGTGTTTTTCACTTTGGTCGGCTTTTTAAACCATTCAAGTAAGTTTGCATGTTCAGCCCAAAATGCTTCAGGGTGTGCTACAGAATTAGCATACATCTCAGCGTACTGAGCATCCGTTAAATGGGTGTTACTTTTAATCGCGTCAGGAACAGAAAAAATCTTACTGGCAGTCATAAAAAATTGCCTCCAATATCAATAATGTGAAATGCTTTCATATACTAAACACTGTAATGATTAGACTATAAAGTAAAAATGCGACTTTGGTCTTACGGTTTAGGGACTTTAGTCCTAGGAATTCGACTACTCACCAATTACGACTATAGTCGTATGCGACCATTAGCTTATTTCAATTTGCACCAAGGTCGGCAAATCTATAGAAGTTAACTTTGAATTTACATTTATTTAACCACACTTTAGGGCAAATATAATGAAAGCCATAATAAAAAACTCAGTGCTAGCCGTATCGTTAGCACTTGCAGCGTCTAACGTAACACTCGTTAGCGCCGCTGACTTAGGCGATACCAGCGTTAAATTCACCGGCTACATAAAAGCCGACGCGATGGTGAGCAACTACTCTGAGGGCACGCTAGGTTCCGGTAGTATTGGTCGAGATTTTTACATTCCCTCGCTAACGCCGGTTTCAGGCGGCGATGAAGGCACCCAATTTGATGCACATATTCGTCAATCTCGTTTTAGATTTAGCACCAACACGCCAACAGCGGAAGGTGACGAAATCAAAGGAGTATTAGAACTAGATTTTATCGTCACTAGCGGTGGTGATGAACGTATTAGTAACTCTTATACACCCCGTGTTCGCCACGCCTACATTCAGTATAAAGAATGGTTAGTGGGTCAAACATGGACCACATTTATGGATGTGGGTTCCCTACCAGAATCTCTTGATTTCATTGGTACGACAGACGGCATTACATTCGGTAGACAAGTCATGGTGCGATACACCAACGGCGGTTTACAATTGGCGTTAGAGAATCCTGAAACTACGGTAACACCCAACGGTGGTGGTAGCCGAATTGTGGCTGACGATAACGCCGTTCCTGACTTTGTCGCCGCCTACACCGCTAAACAAGACTGGGGCTACGTGAAAATAGCAGGTCTGGTACGTCAACTTTCATATGATGATGGCAGTGGTATTGACGCCGATGAAACCAGTTATGGTGTCGCCTTGTCAGGAAAATACAAGTTGTCGAGCGGCGATGATATTCGCTTTATGGTGAATACAGGTCAAGGGATGGGTAGATATTCCGCATTGAATGCCGCAAATGGCGCAGTCATCACCGCCGATGGCGATTTAGAGGCTATCGATTCAACGGGTTACGCTATTGCCTATCGTCACCTTTGGAACGACAGAATGCGAAGCAGCTTCATGTTTTCAGCATTAGATATTGATAACGACACTACTCTTACCGGCCTTAGCGTGACAGAAAGCAGCTACAGCGCACGTGCTAACTTACTGTATTCGCCTACCAAAGCCCTTACCTTTGGTGCAGAGTACGCGTTTGCACATCGCGAAATTGAAGAAGGTTTGGAAGGTGATATGAACCGTCTACAGGTTTCTGCGAAATACGCTTTCTAATCTGACACTTAGCAGTAATGACTACGGGCGCCTTTTTCGGCGCCCTTTTTATTCTTATCTACCTGCATACGTATTCACATTGTTTACATTTAATTTACATCCTAGTGTCTAATAAGTTTTCTCCATGTCGTTAAATAACACCACTAGGACACTATAATGATTAACCGTAAATTGTTGGCTTCCAGTGCAGTCGCCACCCTACTAGGCTGTGGTATAGCCTCCCCCATTGCGCATTCGCAGCCCTCCACATTTGTGCACTTATTCGAATGGGATTGGCAGGATATAGCAACTGAATGTGAAACCTATTTAAGCCAAAATGGTTTTGCCGCCGTGCAGGTTTCTCCGCCAAATGAGCATATTACTGTTCCTCAGTGGTGGGCACGCTACCAGCCTGTTAGCTACGATTTAGAAAGTCGCGGTGGATCTCGTGCAGACTTTATCAATATGGTGCAGCGTTGCAACGCTGTGGGTGTAGGTATCTACGTAGATGCAGTAATTAACCATATGGCCGCTGGGTCAGGCACGGGTACAAACGGGAGTACTTTTGGGAATAAAAATTATCCAATATATTCGCCGCAAGATTTCCATGACACTTGCTCGGTTGATGATTATGGTGACCGATGGCAAGTTCAAAACTGTGAACTAGTCGGTTTAGCCGATTTGAAAACCGAGTCTAGTTACGTACAAAGTACCCTAGCAAACTACCTTAATGATCTGGTAAATATTGGGGTAGCAGGTTTTAGACTAGATGCCTCCAAACATATGCCAGCGCTAGATATATCCAGCATAATCAATCAGGTCAACGGCTCCCCACTTGTGTTTCAAGAAGTTATAGATCAAGGCGGTGAGGCCATTGGCGCTGATGAATATTTCTCAAATGGCCTAGTCACAGAATTTAAATACTCAGTTGAAATTGGCAACGTATTTCGTAATGGCTCACTTGCTTGGCTAAGTAACTTCGGGGAAGCTTGGGGTTTTATGCCTAGCTATAAAGCCGTTGTTTTTGTTGATAACCATGATAATCAACGAGGCCATGGTGGAGGCGGCAATGTAATCACCTTTGAAGATGGACGTTTGTATGACCTAGCGAATGTCTTCATGCTGGCATGGCCATATGGTTACCCCAAAGTTATGTCAAGTTACGACTTCCACGGCGACACCGATGCAGGCGCCCCTTCAGTGTCCGTGCACAACAATGGAACACTTGAATGTTTTGGTGATAACTGGAAATGTGAACATCGTTGGTCGTATATTTCAGGCGGCGTTGATTTTAGAGACCACACTTCAGATAATTTCGCTGTAACCGACTGGTGGAGCAATGGCGGCAACCAAATCGCCTTCGGTCGAGCTAACAGTGGGTTTGTAGCAATCAATAAAGAAAGCTATGTCATGAGTACCACGCTAACCACCTCCATGGCACCAGGCCAATATTGCAATGTATTAACAGGTAACATTAATGCCGCCAAAACCCAATGTAGCGGAGATGTAGTTTCTGTTGAGGCCAATGGATCTGTTGCCGTAAACATTGCTTCATGGGAAGCCATTGCCATTCATCAAGGGGCAATGCTAACTACAGATGAAACCGATGCAGATTGGCAGCGCACTATTATTTTCGTCCAAGCCAGCACCGAAAGTGGGCAAGACATGTTTATTCGAGGCGGAATAGATCACGCTTATGCGGCATCTAATTTAGGACGCTCTTGTACAACGAGTAACTACGCGTGTGCCATTCCCATCATCCACAATAATATGCGCAATACCACAACGGCACCGTGGAAAGCCAACGACAATTACCTTGATTGGTACGGCGTTGAAGCTAGCCAGAGTAGTGAAGCACAAGGCAGCGCACTTGATTGGACTACAAATAATTGGCCCGCAACGTGGGGCGACTTGAAAACCGTGGCTAATGATGGCTTTGGAGAGACCCCGTTGAACGTTTGGGGAGACCATTATTGGATGCTAGATGTTCAAATGGATTGCAGTAAAACCGTAAACGGTTGGTTCGAACTAAAAGCGTATATTAAAAATGGACAAGGATGGGAAAGTGACGTAACACAGTCCGGTACGCCTTATGCCTCTAGCAACCATATGGCGCAATGTGGGAAGCGCAATATGTTTGTATTTGGGCAAAGTAGCGCCGACATAACAACGTTCTAGCACTCCACATTTTGAGGCTATAAACTTTAAAACGACATAAGGCAGGTGCAAAGTAAGTACCTGCCTTAGCTTACTGCTATAACAGCGGTGGAAATACCTACACTGATATAAAAATAATACCTAGCGGCATACAGAAAAATAACCCGCCAATATAAGCGACCCCGTAAAACTTTTTCTCGGCCACAATGACCGACAGCTTGTAAGACAAATCTAACGGAATGTCGCGTAACATAGGCGTACCGTAAATTAGCACCACACTAAAAACGTTATACAGTAGGTGTACCATGGCAATTTGTAACGCAACCCCTGCATTCACCCCCACCACACCCAGTGCTGCGATTAGCGCAGTAATACAAGTGCCAATATTCGCGCCAAGGGTAAACGGATAGATATCTTTTGCCTTTAAAATTCCACTACCTACTAAAGGAACCACCAGCGAGGTGGTGGTAGAGGAAGACTGCACTAACACTGTCATTAGCGCACCTGATGAAATTCCCGAAATAGGGCCCTTCCCGATACTTTTGTGCAAAATATCTTTTGCCTTACCCACCATGAGAGATTTCATAATTTTCCCCATGTAAGTAATTGAAGTAACAATAAGTCCAATACCAAGGATGATTTTGGCGATACCCGGATATACCGAAGGTAAACCGCTTACCATGCCTGTTACGATATTAAGCGCAGGTTGGGTTAGCGCCTTAATAGGGTTAAAACCATCAACCCCCATCGTGCCACCTGCATTTAGCATAGACACTACAAAGGCGCTGGTATGCTCTAGAATGCCAAACGCCATTTCAAGAGGCAGGAATATAAACACTGACATCACGTTAAAGAAATCGTGAATAGTGGCGGCGTTAAATGCTCGTTGAAATTCATCTTTTCTGGCGACATGCCCAAGGCTAACTAGTGTATTCGTGATACTGGTGCCAATGTTAGCTCCCATCATCATGGGCACGGCAATGGTGATAGGTAAACCACCCGCTACCATACCAACAATAATGGAAGTCACCGTACTTGAAGATTGAATGAGCGCGGTAGCTACCATGCCAATAATTAACCCCATAATGGGGTTACTAGCAAAAGTGAACAGCGTTTTAGCTTGATCGCCTGCGGCAAGTTTGAAGCCGCTTCCTATCATGCTAACGGCCAACAACATTAAATACACTAGGCCGATAAGCAGTAGCCAACGGCGCCAGTTACCATGCTGGGTTTCGGTTTCACAAACAAGAGGCGAATCTGATAGAGACATAGAAAATGACAGTCAATAAATAACAGTGGATTCATACTATGACGAAGTTGTGACAGATAAATGACCAAAGTCTAGAGTATAAAATCACCGCAATTTAAAACCTTACTGCAATTCTCGGGCAAGACAGTCTGTGTTTAAGGTTGGCACCAAGTCGTTATGACTTGGCCCTCAACATCAAAAACTCTTGCTCTAACGTTTGCACCTTTTATAGCTAATACCTAATATCCTAACGGGTGACGGCGAACCACCTCGCCTATTTGCTTCAGTGTGCTTTCATCAAGGTTAAGTGAAAACGCAGATAAGTTTTCAGCTAACTGATTGGTGGTAGTAGCGCCAATAATGGTAGAAGTAACACCTGGCACTTGTTTACACCATGCTAAAGCCAATTGCGACGGAGTAATCTTTGCTCGCTTGGCAATTTCAACATAACGAGCAGTGGCTTCACGAGCGGGCTCTTTGTCTCTGAATAACCCTTGGCGCTGAACCAGTGTCCATCTAGAATCTTTGGGTCTATCTCCGTTCATGTACTTACCACTTAGCATACCTGTAGCAAGCGGCGACCACGGTAGATAGGCAATGTTCTCAAGCGCGCACATTTCAATAAGGTACGGCCAATCTTTTAAATGCAGCAAACTGAATTCGTTTTGAATGGAGACCGGTAAAGGAATATTCATTTCTTTGCACAGCGTCAAAAACGTGTGGATACCCCAAGGGGTGTCATCAGATAGCCCCCAATGGCGAATTTTTCCAGCATCGAGCGCTTTTTTGATACCGGTTAAAATATCTCGCATGCCATCGATTTCTTGCTGTTTATCGATTTTTGTAGGGTTTGTGCGATCAGGCCAATGCTTTCCAAAATGCGGGGTAACGCGGTTTGGCCAATGTAACTGGTAGACATCAACGTAGTCGGTATTTAAACGGCTAAGCGAGTCATTCAGTGCCGTCTCAACGGCGCTGGCGGTAATAGGCCCGCCTTCTCTTATATAACTCAAGCCACTTCCGGCAACTTTTGTCATTATAACAAGCGAGTCACGTGATGATTGATTTCTTGCCAGCCAGTTACCTAAAATCCGTTCGGTATCGCCATAAGTTTTATCGTTCGGCGGTACAGGGTACATTTCGGCGGTATCGATGAAGTTCACACCATGCTCAATTGCCATGGCGAGTTGCTCATCGGCGTCTTGCTGAGTATTTTGAATGCCCCATGTCATGGTGCCAAGGCAAATATCCGATACCGATAAGTCGCTACCGCCTAATTTGTTAAATTGCATATCTACGTTCACCTACCTTCAACTTGTCTCTGGTTTTCTCTGCTTTTGTGCTAATTCTGCTTCCACAACAGCGAGTCGTTCTTCAATTGCTTGACGAGACTCTACCATTTCATTGGCAAGTTCAGCCAACGATTTGAACTCAGCAAAACCGAGTTTCCTCGGATCCATCCGCTGATATTGGCGCTTACACCGATAGAAGAACATAACGAAATTAGAGAAGGCCCGGTGAAACGTGGCAAAGCTCTTTACTAGAATTAAAATTAAAAGCACTGAGGTGAGCACCGCAATACTAATACTGTATATTTTTACTTTTTGCTCTTGGTTTTCAATAATAGGTTGTAAAGCTTTGTCAATTAACGTGAGCTGTTGCTCTACACTGTGAGCTTGTCGCCGAAAGCGCCCTGTCAAACCCTCATTATGAGTAAGACCTAGTGTTTGATGGGCTATAGCAAGCGCCCCCACGGCTTCTTTATACAAGCTAAGTAGTTCGTCTACCTGTTCAGATTTATCCGCGCTACGCGCTTGTGCCAGTAGCTCTATACTTTGAACCGCAAGGGTGGCGAAATAGTTATTATGGGTTAGTTGAAAATCGCGAATGGCCAGCCTTGCGCCGTCAAGTTGAATGAGCGCATTAGACCCAACATCAAAATACGACTGACTGAGCAATTCCCCCTCAGTCTCAATCATTTGCCCTAGCAAGCCAGATGTTGGGGTCAGCCCTATCTTGGTTTGTAGCGCAACGACTTGTTGGAAAAGTTGTTGGTATTCATCCAAACCTTCGGCTAAATTCCCTAACTGCGACATGGGCATATCATAATCGCTAATTAAAGGCGTAAGCTGATTAAGCCGAGTGCTAAAACTCTCAGAACGCTCGATAAATAACTGAAAGTACTCCTGCTGATGGCGCATCAGAAAGTCTTTTTCATGCCGGCGCATCTGCAACAAATCTTGCCCCATGCGAAGCAATAAGTCTCGCTGCTGATTTAATTCAATAAGCCGCTGCGTAAAATAATGCTGACTGACTACCAGCATGCCCATTCCAACAACACAAATCAGTGTCATGAGAACAAGCCTAGATTTTATAGAGTCAAATTTCATACAGTCCATTTCTCTTCATAATCCGGCACGAGTAAAACAAGGGTATCGTTAACCGCCGCGTCTTAAATATTAAAAATAGACTATGTAATCTCAATAGGCATGATAACTTTTTAAATAGAATCAAATTTTGATACAGCACTGCTTTAATAGCGATTTTATGCGGGGTAAATAGAGAGAGTAGCGGGAAAAGATGACAGTTTTTTAAAATCGCCATACTTCACCTTCTGTATAAAGTATGGCGTGTTACTAATGTATTATCGTTTTATCTCAGCGTTTTTTAACGACTTAGCCAAATTATAATTGCCTTGCGATAAGGCAATATCGGCCACTGAGTTACCTGCCAAGTCTTTGTGCTGCGGGTTAGCGCCTTGCTCAATTAACTCATTCACTAAAGACTGCCTATCGAACAAACTAGCGAACATAAGTGCCGTTTGACCTTGAGAGTTAGTTTCATCGATATTGCATTGTGCAAACATCAGTTTTCTAGCCACACTCAAATGCCCTTTGAAAATAGCACCCATTAGTGCGGTGTTACCTTTGTTATCTTCCTGGCAGGCATTGATATTTTCCTTGCCAAGTAAATAACGAACCGCATCGTTGTGACCATGGTAAGCCGCTAGAATAAGTGCGGTATAACCTTTTTCATCAGCTACGTTTCCATCAAGACCGGCCTGATAAAAGGCTTGAAGCAATTCAACGTTGCCCTCACGCGCGGCATCAAAATAGTGCGCTTTCAGCTCATCAATACTGGATTGCGCATGGCATAGACTCACGCTAAGCATTAAAGTAAAAACCAAAAGTGTGCGTTTAACGATGTGCATTGTGGGTCTCCTATGTCGTCTTTAATAATGATAAGTATGAGTAGTTGATATGAAAAAAGCTACAAGGTAAAACAGGTGGTTCAAACGAAGTCTTTGATAACTATAACTGCCCTACCTAAATAGGTAGGGCGAGTTGATAGTGGTGTTACTTATTGCATAAGGGCAGTTAAGCTTTCCGCTACTTTCTTCGCTTTAGCAGCGCGGGCTGCTTGCTCGTCCATTAGTGCTTTTGCTTCTGCACGTACTTGCGAGATAGAAACCTTAGCTAGCTTAGCAACGCCGGTACCGTATTCTTTATCAGCGTTGTACATGAATGCACTGATGATAACGCGAATCTCTTCTTCAGGTACCGATGCTAATGCACCACCCATGTTGTTGATTAAGTTCTTACGACCTTGTTTATCAAGGTTGCGGTAGAACTCACCCGCTTGTTTGAAGTTCTGTTCCTTGTAGAAAGGAATTTGCTGTGTCATACCTGCAAGCGGCTTGCTTGAGTAACGGTATGCTGGATCTTCATTCAAATCTAAGCGACGGCTAGGCTGATAGTTAACATCACGGTTAGTTGATGTAGTACGAAGCTGGCCATGTTGCTCGTGGTTGTTAATCTCAACATTTTTAGGCGCGTTTACCGGAATACGGTAAGCGTTAACACCTAAACGGTAGCGCTGGGTATCAGCATAAGAGAACAAACGACCTTGTAGCATTCTGTCTTCTGATGGCTCGATACCTGGAATTAGATTACTTGGTGCAAATGCAGCTTGCTCAGTTTCTTCAAAAAAGTTGTCAGGTACACGGTTTAACACCATGCGACCAATTTTGCGTGAAGCAACTAACTTCTCAGGCCAGATCTTTGTGGTATCTAACGGGTTGAAGTCAAAATCATCTAACTGCTCTGGCTCAAGTTCTTGCAAATACAAATCCCATGAAGCGGTTTCGCCTTTCTCACCGATGCGAGTGTAAACGTCAGTGGTGTGTGGCTGGAAATCCATACCTTGCTGTTTCATTGCTTCTTCAGCAGTGAAGTTCTTAATAGGTTGGTTCGCTTTCCACGTAAATTTCACGTATTTAACGTTGCCTTCATCATCAACAAATTTGAAAGCGTGAACACCTGAACCATCCATATTTAGGTAGCTTGCTGGCGTACCATAGTCAGAAAACAGCATGGTTAGAGTGTGCGTAGACTCTGGAACATGCGAGAAGAAGTCGAATACACGCTTAGCATCTTGCTTGTTAGTTACCGGAGACGGTTTAAATGCGTGAACCATATCTGGGAATTTAATTGCATCACGGATAAAGAACACAGGGAAGTTGTTACCTACTAAATCCCAGTTTCCTTGCTCAGTGTAAAACTTCACAGCGAAACCACGAGGATCACGAAGTGTTTCAGGCGAAAGGTGACCGTGTACTACTGATGAAAAGCGCACGAATACTTCGGTCTTTTTACCTTCACCTTGGAAAGGTGCAGCAACTGTATCTTCAGATAAGTCTTCGTAGTTTTCATAGTAACCATGAATACCTACACCACGGGCGTGAACTACACGCTCTGGAATACGCTCACGGTCAAACGCCGCTAGCTTCTCAATTAGGTGAGAATCTTGTAAAAGCACAGGGCCCCAAGGACCAGCAGTTTGCGAGTTTTGGTTATCTCCAACTGGTGCGCCATTTTGACGAGTAAGGGTATCCGCTTGAGCACTTAAGCCCATACTTAACATACCTACGGTTACACAACTTATTATACTTCGGGTAAACAATCGCTTCATTTTATGCTGCTCCTGAAAAACGAGTTTTATTGGTCGGGGTTTTCTGAGCGACACAAACTTGGTCGCCATAATAGTTATTTGCATAGTTGCAAACCGATTGTGCTGGTTTAGCAACGAATTTGTGCGGTGTAAGTTTTTTTAGAATTGTGCTCACAACAGCTCTCCTTGTTAGATGCGAGGATTATTACCGTTCTACGAAAACTATTAAAATGACATAAACTGATTAAGTTAATTGAATTTATAGATGTGACTAAAGAATAGAAAAATGATTGAGGTTTTCGATTGGCATTTTAGACTGGGTGAGCTTAGGAAAATTTGCGATTTGTTCGATAGTTTAATCAACAAGTCAATTTTTAACTTAACACCAAAAGGTTAGTATCTTTGATACTTATTTCAGAGTGACAACGATGGGAGATGAGAGAATACACAAAGGGGTTAAAGGCAGAAGCAAAGGTAGGAAGATAGACAGAAAGGTAATGTACTTCACATACATAAAGCACATTACCGATAATCAGTTACTTGAACATGGGGCTAGTTAAAGCGCCATCCAGGGGCCTGTAATGGCCAAGGTCTTACTGGGAGAGTACATATTCACGAACAATACACTACCGTCGTTAGTGAAGCACGCGCCAGCAAGTTCGGTTTGCGCGTGTAGTTTGGCAACGTTATAAATATCCCCCTCTGGTGTAACCCCGCGAAGGTGATTATCTACAATTTCAGTGTACTGATCTTCGCATACAATCAAATGGCCATTAGGGCTAACAGTCAGGTTATCGCCGAAGTTAAATAAGTTAGCGTCATCACTTTCAACGAATAATTGTAATCTGCCACCTGAAGCCTGAGAGTTTGAAGCAGAGTCGGCTTTAGCGCCTTGTGGCTGATAACGCATTATCTGACCTAATTGCTTAGCTCCGCCATTGGTGCAACAAAAATACAGCTCGTTGTTGCCCCAATGCAGCCCTTCACCTCGAGCAAACAACGTTGCGCCCGCCTTATAACCTTGAACACGCAAGTCATCATTAGGGCTTTCTGGCGTATGTAAATCGACCCAATCTACATTTAACCATTCCCCTAGATTCATACGCGCCTTATCCCAGTTACGAGAGTCGAACTGAGGCACACCTTTTATGCGTAAAGCCTGTAACTTACCGCCTTTATCCAGCTGGCCTTTAACACTAGGAATAAAGCGATAAAACAAACTATCGCCTCTGTCTTCCGTTAAATAAACAATACCCGTTTCTGGGTCGACACAAGCCGCTTCATGATTAAACCGCCCCATAGCCTTAAGCGGTTTAGCCTCTACTAACGTCTCAGCATCAGCAGGTACTTCAAAGATATAGCCATGCTCTTTCGAAATAACACCGTTAGGTTTATCGACCGATTCTTCGCATGTTAACCACGTTCCCCAAGGCGTAATACCGCCAGCACAGTTGCGAATAGTACCGACTAAGCTAACAAACTCTTTTTCAACAACCTTGGTATCGAGATTATAAACCAGCGTGGTGGTGCCTCCTGGCAGCGCGACACCATTTTCAAAATGATCATAAGCAAGCTCAGTAGTATGAGTTTGAATAGATTCAGGCTGGATAGATAGGTGAGCGGCCTGTAACTCGTGATTACGTACTAAGGCAACCTTATTGTTACCTAGCGAGAAACATCCCATGCCGTCAGCTCTATCGGGCACATTTAATCCATCGCTCATGGCATCACCCAGTTCAGAGATAACCTGGTAACTAAAACCCTGAGGTAAATCGAGAAGTTTCTTAGGATCAGGCACAAGCGGCCCATAGTCTTTGGTGGTTGGCGTTAACACTCCGGCATTCGCCTTACCCAACGCACTTGATGCCAACCCAGCAAATGCCAAGGTACCCGCCCCTTTAAAAAACTGCCTTCTATCAATCATTATTATCACTCTTTGTACTAATACTTACGCACCTGATTTACGTGTACCCGATTAAACCAAATACTGCCTGCATCTATCATTACACACTATTGTTACATTATAACGTTTGTTACCTTTTCTCTATGACAATTACCGATGTTTTTATAGAAGATAGCTACCCTAGTAACCCATTGCAGTTAAACCGGTCGATGATATTTAAAGAAAAGTACGACAAAGTTTACTTTTGTTGGTGAAAACACATGGCAATAGACCGAGAGATAAGGAATGGGTTCAGAGTGATATAACTAAAATGAGTCAGCTTTTGACTACACCTTAGGCTTCATATCAAACTTCTCATTGTGAAATAGAGTTTTGAGAGCTTTGTGCGCCTCGGAAACTCTCTACAGCATGGATGCTGTAGCGAAGGCCCCATGAATGGGTTTACGCAGTTTCCTTACCCTACCATAAACAGCCTGCTGTGTTGTCAGAGGCGGCAGTAGAAGCCCATGTGAAACCCTCAGCAGCATGGATGCTGCTGCGGAGGCTCCATGGATGGATTCACGCCGTGTTTCACATGGGCTTCTACTGGCGACTAAACCTACAGACACAAAAAAGGCGCTCAAATGAGCGCCTTTCTTTTATGCTTTGGTTTGCTTAGATTAAAGAATCTTAGCTACAACACCAGCACCTACAGTACGGCCACCTTCACGGATAGCGAAG
>NZ_JAGGDM010000018.1:0-121273 GCF_017653625.1 Alteromonas sp. K632G | reverse complement strand
CAGTTTCCCTTGGTAATTAGCGCTTACGACAGAATCGCTTGGTAATTAAGATACGACAAAGTCGCTTGGTGTTAACAAACCTTATTGGAAGAGTATAAAATTGACCTGACAGTACTTGCCCGCTTCATGCAGATTTTGCCAGATACGCTATGCCAACAACTTCAAGGTAAAGCAATTAACATTCATCATAGCTTCTTACCGAGCTTTGCAGGGGCTAAACCCTATCAACAGGCATACGATCGCGGCGTTAAGTTAATTGGGGCAACCTGCCATTACGTCACCAAAGACCTAGACGAAGGCCCAATTATTGAGCAAAGCGTTAAGCGCATTAGCCACAGTGATAGCGCGGTTGATATGGTTAGAAAAGGAAAAGACTGTGAAGTAACTGCTCTTGCACATGGCGTGCGTTACCATTTAGAAGATCGCGTAATTATTCATCGCAATAAAACCGTGGTGTTTGCGTAAGACACTGCTTTATAAATATCGCAGCAAGATAAAAAAGCCAGACGAGAGTGACTCGTCTGGCTTTTTTAATTCTGACAGGCATGAACACGTTTACTTTGTGCGCTGTAACCTGCGTACAGAGCTCAATTTCAGCCTTTAGCGCTCACCCTCTTTTGTAGCCCAACTTGGCCGATTGTTTTGCTTTATACCGACAATGCAGCAAGTTGCTTGCGTAACTTAACGTAATACCACGCATTTGAAATAGCGAATAAGGCTTCGGTAATCGCCAGACCCCATGTTTGAGTAGCCACGCCGTATACCGTAAAGTTTACTGAGCCAATTATCATACAAGTACGCAGCCCTGCTTCTTTACAGTGTAACTCACCAAAGCGATATACCATGAAAGTCAGTACTGGCATAAGTTCTAGTAGCCCAGTCTTACCCGTAAGGGTGTTAATACTCGCCACTAGCACGGTCATCAGCGTCAGAATAATATAAGTGGCGTACGCGGGTAAAAGTTTCTGAGTAACAATACGATATGTTGTGCTTAAGCCTGCCACCGTAATAACAACCGCCCCACCCCATGCTTGCTCGAAGGCAAGTAAACTGGCAAGTGCTACACACAACCCTAAATTCAATAATAAAAGCTTACGCTCTGTATTGGACCAAAACGAACCAATAGCAAACAATACAGGGATTGTATGAAGCAATAATTCAAACACGCCAATGCTCCTTTATAGATAACAAATGAGGCAAAAAGTAACCGTTAATTAATGGCGCGAAGTGTAGTGATTAACTTAAAACTTTCAATGGTTTTTTTAGGCTTTTCGATGAGTGCCATTTAAGCGCTATTACTCGCATTCTCGTTGGCCTAGCGGCTTAATACGTTAAGAGACATTTAAGTTAGTTTTACAATGGCATAGTATTGAATGTGTGAGATTTTAATTAACGCTTCAATCGGTGATATTGATCTGCTCTACTAGAGCGGGTTGAGCTAATGACAAGAAACAATAAAAGAAATCATAATAAGACAGGAAATAATAATGGGAAAATTTAAAACGTCGCTTACCGCGATGGCGGTAGTGCTTGCACTCGGTGCTTGTTCTGAGCAAAAAGCGCCTCAGACAACGTCAGTAGATACTACTGAAGCCCCCGCAATGCAGGAAAAACAACAGTTCGACAACGTACTCCTTCAAGAATTCAAAGGCCCCTACGGCGGCGTTCCGGCTTTCGATAAAATGAAACTGGAAGATTTGAAACCGGCCCTTGAAAAAGCAATGGAGCTAAATCTTAAAGAGATTGATGAAATTGCGAATAACCCCGAGCCACCTACGTTTGAAAACGTAATTGTGGCTATGGAACGTTCAGGTAGCGAGCTTAGCCGCGTATTTCGCTACTACGGCATTTGGAGTGCGAATAAATCTAGCCCTGAATTTCGTGCTATCCAAGTAGAAATGTCGCCCAAGTTATCCGCATTTTCTACCAAAATCACACAAAACGAAAAGTTATTCGAGCGTGTTAAAGCGGTTTATGAATCAGAAGAACTATCGACATTAACCGAAGAAGAACAGCGCATTACTTGGATGACTTATAACGACTTCGCCCGCAATGGCGCGACGTTGGACAGCGAAGCGAAAAAGCGCTATGCAGCCATTAACGAAGAGTTAGCAACCCTCTATACGTCGTTCTCAAATAACGTACTGGCGGATGAAGAGAACTACGTAACCTATATTACTGAAGACCAATTAGGTGGCTTGCCTGAATCTTTCGTAAAAGGCGCTAAATCTGCCGCCCAGAGCCGTGGTGAGCCGGATAAATATGCAATAACAAACACCCGTTCTTCAATGGATCCGTTCCTAACCTACTCTACTAACCGTGAATTACGCGAAAAAGTATGGAACACCTATTACAGCCGTGGCGATAACGCTGATGAGTTCGACAATAACGAAACCATTAAGCGCATTTTAACCTTACGTGATGAGCGCGTTGAATTACTCGGGTATGAAAACTATGCCCAGTGGCGCTTAGAAGACCGTATGGCAAAGAACCCTGAAAACGCCATGGATCTTATGATGAAGGTTTGGCCCGCTGCCATTGCACGTGTTGAACAAGAAGTGGCCGATATGCAAGCCATTGCTGACGCTGAAGGCGCTGATATCACTATTGCCCCGTGGGACTATCGTTTTTATGCCGAGAAAGTTCGCCAAGCCAAGTACGACCTAGACTCAAACGAAGTGAAGCAATACCTGCAGCTAGATAAACTGCGCGATGCTATGTTCTACGTTGCTGGTCGTTTGTTTAATTTCAACTTTACCCCAGTGGAAGAAGGTAAAGTGCCTGTATTCCACGAAGACGTTAAAGTATGGGAAGTGACCGATAAAGATTCCGGTGAACACATTGGTTTATGGTACTTAGATCCGTTTTCTCGCAAAGGTAAACGCTCTGGTGCATGGGCCACAACCTATCGCTCGTCAACAACCTTCGACGGCAAAAAGACGGTGTTGTCTTCTAACAACTCTAACTTCGTAAAAGGGGCTGAAGGCGAACCCACTCTCATTTCATTTGATGATGCAGAAACCTATTTCCACGAATTTGGTCATGCACTGCATTTCTTATCTGCTGATGTGAAATACCCTTCTTCACACTCAGGCGTACGTGATTACACTGAGTTCCAGTCGCAACTATTAGAGCGCTGGTTAACCACCGACGAAGTTATTAATCAATTCTTAGTACACTATGAAACGGGTGAACCTATTCCTGCTGAACTTGTTGCTAAGATTAAGAAGGCATCAACCTTTAATGAAGGCTTCAAAACCACTGAATATATGGCTTCTGCTATCATGGATTTGAAGTACCATACCACTGATCCAGCGACTATTGAGCCCGATACCTTTGAACGTGAAGAGCTTACAAAACTCGGTATGCCCGAAGAGATTGTTATGCGTCACCGCACACCTCACTTTGGTCACGTGTTCTCGGGTGAAGGTTATGCCGCCGCGTATTATGGTTATATGTGGGCAGAAGTGCTGACCGCTGATGCATCAGAAGCCTTTATGGAAGCACCGGGTGGATTTTACGACGAAGAAGTGGGCAATCGCTTAGTGAAGTACCTCTTTTCGGTTCGTAATGCGATGGATCCAGCTGAAGCTTATCGTAAATTCCGTGGCCGCGATGCCAAAGTTGACGCATTAATGCGCGACAGAGGTTTTCCAATCCCCGAAGATAAAAGCAAAGACAAAAGCGAAAATTAATCGTTAAACCTACCTAAACAAGCCGCGAAGTTGAGAAATTCACCTCATTTCGCGGCTTTTTCTTGACCTTTCGGTCAATTTAACTTCAAAATCAATTTATCGGTTTTATACGTCGATAGTATAATACTTCGCGTTTTTCTGCCGATACAAAAACATAATAAAAATAAAGCTAGTGCGAACTACCTCTCCTCGTGTTTCATCACGTGATTAATAACCTGCAACTAAGCAGTAAAGTAGACGCTAACAGTAATAACCCAACGCCCAAGACGTGACTGTGCCTGCAGTGCAGCGTCGTTTTTCAGCAGTCAAAATATGGTCGGAAGTTATGACTTTGAGTATTAAACAAAAATTAATTATTTCACTAATGGTCGCCGTGTTGGCAGCCTCAATCTTGGTAGGCTCAATTAGCCAATGGATAGCCCGAGATTTAGTAAAAGAAAACATGGAACAGCTTCAACTTCCTTCACTGTTGAAGCAAATTGGCAATCAGGTCGATAGAGAAGCCAGTGTGATGCTTTCTGTTGCCCATGGTATTGCATCCAATCCTGACATTTTAGCTTGGTCAGCCGCTGGCGCTGATAGTTCAGGTGAAAAGCGACTTATCGCTTATCTGAACGATATCGTGAATTTCAACGACTTAACCGTAGCCTCTTTCGTCGATAGAAAAACCACTAAGTATTGGAATCAAGACGGTTTTTTACGAGTGCTGAAAAACGATGAATTCGATGGATGGTTCTTTGCTTACCGTGATAGTGGTACGCCAATTTCACTTAGCTTGTATAACGAACCTGGCCAAGGCTATAGATTGTTCGCTAACTTCCAACAAACCGCAGGCCGAGGCATGTCTGGAGTTGCGAAGTCTGTTGACGAGCTATTAGATATTATTAACGCGGTAAAAATTGCTCAAACCGGCTTCGTGTATTTAGTTGATGGCGAGGGCACTATTATTGCCCACCCTGATACTAGCCTTTTAGGAAAATCCAAACTAAGCGCCATTAGTGGCACAAATGCTTCGCGGACTTTACTGCAACAACGTGATTTTGCGATGGCAACCAGTGAAGTAAACGCCGATGACGTCCTTTTTGCTAGTACGTATGTAGAAAAATCCGGTTGGTACGTGGTGGCGCAAGTACCCGAGCAAGAGCTTTATGCCTCATTAAATGCAGGCAGTCGTCAGATCATTTTATGGTCTATTGCCATCGCGGGCCTGTTTGCGCTGCTTGGAATTTGGCTGGCATCGTCTCTCACCAAACCTATCGAATCTCTAGCTGATATTTTCCAGCAACTTGATAAAGGACAAGGCGATTTACGTTCAAGAATTGACGTACCAGAACAAAAAGAAACCGCTCGACTGGTTGAAGGCTTCAATAGTTTTATCGATCATCTTCACAGTACTATTGCATCGGTAGCTAAAACTAGCCAAGCCCTTAAAGCCTCAGCTCAAGAAGTGGCCAGCCAATCTCAGCAAAATGAACGTTCTACTCGTAGTCAGCGAGACCAAACCATGCAGGCCGCAACAGCGTTAACTGAAATGGGCAGCACGGTCACTGAAGTCGCACAGTCTGCTACTTATGCTGCGCAAAATGCGAATCGTGCGACTGAAAGCTCGCAAGAAGGCCGCCTATTTACTCAAAAAGCGGTGCACGCAATATCGAACCTTTCTTCCCAAGTAGAAAGTGTGTCTGAGGTTATCCAGTCTCTTGATGAGCACACTGCGGCTATCGGCGGCATACTTGATACAATTCGCAGCATTTCAGAGCAAACTAATTTACTTGCGTTGAATGCAGCGATAGAAGCCGCTCGGGCTGGCGATCATGGCAGAGGCTTCTCGGTTGTGGCCGATGAAGTTCGCACACTGGCTCAGCGTGCAGCTGCCGCCACCGATGAGATACAGATCAAGATTGATAAGTTCCAACTCGACTCCAAAACGGCAGTTTCTCAAATGCAAGATAGCAAAGCTCAAACCAAAGACGTGGTTGGCGCTACCGATGATATCGATAAACTTTTGCAGAAAATTGCCGAGGAAATCGTGCTGATTAATGATGTGAATACCCAAGTGGCCACCGCTACAGAGCAACAAGCGACCGTCGTTGAAGATATTAGCCGGAGTATTAATGAGATAAGTTCATCGAGTGATGAAACCCTTAATGCCACACATGTGTTAGTAGGCGTTAGCGAGAAGCTAGACGAACTAGCAAACGAACTGGCTCAAGAGGTTAGTCAGTTTAAGTTATGAGATTAGTTTTATTTCAATACTGCTTGGCTAGAACGCAATAGCGTATTGCAGTTTAACTTGGTTGTCGTGGGCTTTGCTCCACGGCAACTGGATTGTTGCGCTGTCCGACTTCCATGACTCTCTAGAAGCCGCAACCGTGAGCGTGTGTCTTTCTTCCATTAGAGGAACTTCAAAATACACACTAGCCGTCGTACTAGTAGGGAGTTGAATCACTTCGGCAACGGGAATGGAAATTTCATGTTCAGGACGAATTTTGTGGCTTAACCCAACCCGGTAACTTCCTTTATCCCACCAACTCACCACCTCAAATTCATGGCTTTTAACCCGCTGAGCGAGTACCCCATAATCGAGTAAGCCTTTGTTATAGTGAACAATGGCTTCCACATTGAAGCGTTTAGTGAATTGCTGATTGACCACTAACTGATATTGCTTCTGCTTACAGCCTTTAAATCTAATTTTGTTTTTAGATAACGCGATGGAAAAAGTATCATCCAAACTTACATATTCACTCAACCACTGTTCAGCATCTTCTATCGCTGAGGCAGAGACAGATATCGATACCCATGCACTTTGAAGCGCTGTAAGCATCACTATAAGCTGAGAGAATCTACGCATTAAACCGGTTACCTAATATGCAAAAGCAGAGTAGAACCTTATATAACCACGAAGTGTAAAACGTGGGAATTAGCCATTATGCTAACTCCCGTCAAGTGATTAAAATATAGACTAATTTATTTTTGAATGATTTTAACTTCGGTAAGCGATGCCTTGCGATGCCCAGCAGCTTCTTCTGAAAACCAGTAATTGCCGTTGTCATCAACACATACACCCTCTACTTGTTTATAAGCAGGTAACGGCCAGATATTAATAGGAACAAACTGATTATCAACCTGGGCCATGAAAGTATCAAAGTTCCCAAAGGGGTCAGATTTATAGCCCACAATGACGTATAGATTACGAGCGGCATCGTAATCTGCGCCAGTAATAACACCCGGTAAACCTTCGATATGCGCAAACGCGGTTAGTGTCTGGGGCTCTGTAGATTCATTAACTTCATACACTTTAGCCACACCGGTACGCCAGCTTTTCGAGAACAGTATTAACTTTCCGTTGGCATACGTCATGGCCTCTGAATCAAAGTCATGGGCATAAGGCATGTTGCTACTTGGATTGTTGCCTTCATAGGCTACTGTCATTGTGACTATATCGTTAAGGTCATTTTTATTGACCTTATATATAGTAAGACTCTCACGACGGCCCTTGTTGTTGCCAACATCCGCAACATACCAATGCGTTGAACTTGCTGTAACCGCTTCCCAATCGATATTGTCTAACGCCATTCTATCGGTTTTAATCACCTTGCCTTCATAAGATAGATGAAACAATTCCGGTTTGTTTCCAGAGTCGTTCAAACTAACGAGCGTTGAGGCATTACAAAACAGCCCCGACGTCTCTTCTAATACGTCAGGAAGCACCGTTAACTTACCCACAGATATTTTAGTCTGAGCTTCAGGGTATGAAGCAGCACAACCAGTAAGTAACGAGAGCGAAAAAAACGTAGCAACTGCTACAGGTAAAAATGAGTGATTAAGCAACGTAGATAGTCCGTTGATAAGGCGCTCTTTGGCGCGTAATTAATGAAGTCTTAAAATACTATGCTTCCCCTTCCACGACAACGTTGAATATAAGCGAATTGATCCCTTATAGGCTAAACTCTGTTTTAATTACATGGCGCTTATACGAAAGTCTCTGTCGGCTTGTAGATAAGTTGCTATATGATGGAACCGCATAACAAGATGAGTATGGCTACATACTCACAATTATATAAATAAGGGAACACGCATTGTCAGATCCACTCATGTCTTTGGTTGCCGTTGGCTTATTGTCGATTAGCTGCCAATATCTCGCGTACAAAGTTCGTTTACCTGCCATCTTACCGCTTTTAATTGTAGGTATTGTGGTTGGCCCTGTATTTGGCGTGCTTGACGCAGACGCGCTTTTTGGCGACCTTTTGTTCCCAGTTGTATCGCTTTCCGTTGCTATTATTCTGTTCGAAGGTTCCCTTACCCTTAAGTTTGGTGATATTGCTGGTCATGGCAATATGGTTCGCAACCTATGTAGTGTGGGTGTGTTAGTTACCTGGGTTATTGCCGCTGTGGCGGCTCATTACAGCCTAGACTTGTCGTGGCAACTCTCTTTTTTATTCGGCGCTATCGTGACGGTAACCGGCCCCACCGTGATAGTGCCCATGCTGCGTACTGTGCGGCCTAAATCTAATTTGGCAAGTATCCTACGGTGGGAAGGCATTGTCATCGACCCCATTGGTGCCCTGCTGGCCGTACTCGTCTTTGAGTTTATCGTCGCCTCTCAAGGCAATGCTATTTCCCACACTTTTATCACCTTTGGAAAAACCATCGGAATTGGTTTCCTGCTTGGTTTTAGTTCAGGTTATTTGCTAGGGCTTTCTATCCGCAAAGATTGGATCCCGCATTACTTATTAAACACCGCGGTTTTAACCATTATTCTCGGCGTGTTTGCAGCGTCAAACTATGTTGCACATGAATCTGGACTATTGGCCGTTACCATTACCGGCATGGTATTAGCCAACATGAAGAACGTGGAAGTAGAAGACATTTTAGAGTTCAAAGAAACCTTAAGTGTGCTGCTCATCTCAGGCTTATTCATATTACTTGCTACCCGTCTTAGCCTTCAATCTATTGCGGATGTGGGCTGGGGAGCACTTATTGTCCTTGGCGCAATCATGTTCATCGCTCGTCCGTTATCGGTAGCAACGTCTTCTATTGGTACTGGTCTTAAACTTAATGAGTTGGCCTTGCTGAGCTGGATTGCACCTCGCGGTATTGTGGCCGCAGCCGTATCTGCATTGTTTTCTTTAAAGCTTGAAGAAATTGGCTACGAGGGTGCTGGCATTATCGTGCCTATGGTCTTTCTTGTGATTATTGCTACCGTCGTTGTACAAAGCCTTACTTCTCGAAGTGTCGCACAATTGCTGAAAGTTCGAGCCCCTGCCCCTACCGCTTACCTAGTATTCGGTGGCAGTAAGTTTAACCGTATGCTTGCTGATGAAATGATTAAGCAAGAGTTGAGCGTTACCGTTGCAGATACCAACTGGGATGCCATTCGTGAAGCCCGAATGATGGATATTCCTGTGTATTTTGGTAACCCCATGTCAGATCACGCAGCTCGTCATCTTGATATTGCCAGTTTTGGTACGGTGTTGATTATGTCACCTTACAAACAGCTCAATCCTCCCATCGCGTATCATTTTGAAAATACCATGGGCAAAGACAAAGTGTGGGCACTGACAAGTAACGAACAATCTACCCGTCCAAGTCACCAAGTCAGTGAACAATACGCCAAACGTCTTACCTTATTTGATGAAGGGGTGACTTATGGGTATTTGGCATCAGCGATTGCTCGTAACGCCAGTATTAAAACAACACGGCTTTCTGATGAGTTTACCTTCGCGCAATATAATGAAAAATATGGTGATAGAGCCACACCATTAATAGCCATAGATGTTGAAGGAAAAAGCTTCACGTTCGTGAATGGGAACAGCATTCATCCAAAGGCTGGGTGGCGAGTAATAAGTTTGATTTTACCTGAAGGTGAAGCAGTGTAAGAAGATGCTTGTGGGTTAAGATGGCACCCTGCCTAAGCAGGGTGCCATCTCCCTGGAGAACGCGTAATCCAGTGCTTCTTCATGAGAAGCATAATTGTTTATATTTTACCGTAACTACGCTGTCGGCGTTATAAAAGCAAAGAGTAGACCACTTTGCATTTTCGAAATATTTTCAATAGCTTACGCATTTCTTAATGAAATGGCAGGCTTCCAAAGGGGGGCAAAGAAAAACCTTGGTGCAATGTGCGCACAACTTTGGTGAGCTAAAATTAACCAATTGATATTTATAAGTAAGGTTAACCTACATTACGTTTTATAACCGCTAGCGTTTTATCCAATGCACCACTGTTTTCCTCTAAAACTTTCCGGCCGGCTTTTCCAGCTTCCTCACGTTTCATCGGGGCATTAATCCAAGCTTCACATTGCTGAGCAATTTCTTGTGCGTTCGCTATTTTTGTAAGCGCCCCACGCTCTTCCAAATACTCACAAATTACTGGGTTGTTATAGGTATGCGGCCCCATCATGATGGGAATAGAAAAGGCGGCTGGCTCTAACGCGTTATGCCCACCGCGATTTGCAATCGATCCCCCTACAAATGCAAAACTAGCAACGCTATAAGCACTGTTCAATTTGCCCATTTCATCAAGCAAAATAACTTTCGTCTCTGGCGATATAGCATCAATATTACTTGTTCGAACGTATGCAAGTTCGTTTTGCTCTAACAGCTTAGCAACGGTATCAAACCGCTCTGGGTGACGAGGTACTAATAGCAAGCGAAGATTATTACCTGCGGTTGACGAGCCAAGTATCTTCATGGCATCAATCATGGCTTGCTCTTCAAGATCGTGGGTACTGCCAGCAACTAATATTGGGCCGTCTGTTGGTGAAAGGCCCATGAACCCTATACTTAGATGCGATGTAGTCGCAGCTTGGTCAAACTTAATATTATTAGTTTGGGTCATACGTGCTTCAGGCATACCTAGTGCAAGGTAATTATTGTAATCACGCTGACCTTGAGTACATATATGAGAAAGTTTGTTTAGCATGGGTTTAAACAGTTTACCTATTTTCATGTAGCGCTTAGCTGACCTATCTGTCATACGCGCATTAATCACCATTATCGGTATGTGGCGCTTCCAGCAAGCATGGATAAAGTTAGGCCATAATTCGACTTCGGTAATAAGCACCGCTTTAGGTTTAATGCGCTTTATCATGGCAGCCATTGCCGTATGTAAGTCATAGGGCAAGTAAAAATGGTGTACCGTATTACCAAAAATATCCCGCACCCTTGCCGAGCCTGTGGGCGTAGTCGTGGTCACCGTAATCTGGGTATCTGGCTCAGCCTGAATGATGCGCTTTATTAAGCAAGATGCCGCCACCACTTCACCAACCGAAACACAGTGAAACAGGTAACCGTTAGTTTTTTGGGGCTTAGCAACAAAACCGAATCGCTCGAACCGGCGTTGGTTATATTCTTTATTTCTTGTCGCACCGCGGCGCATTAGCTGGATAAATGCGAAAGGGATAATGCAAAATAATACACAGGAGTAAAGCCAGCGACACACATCTTCTAGTAATGTAGGTCTGTATTCGGCTTCTTTACCGCCTCTTATCATTAGTAATTCCTATTGTTATTCTTTGGTAGCCTGACTGGCTCACTACACAATAAATGAAATGCGTAGCGCTATGCTAGGTCGTCATCAAACTGACGTTATTATGTGTTTTACTCACCCATTATAACTCGTCTACATGTAAGTTTTATGTGCTCTACTGCAACCCAGCCGAACGTACTTTTAATCAGGCTTAGCGCTATTGGTGACATTGTAATGGCCTCAGGGCTTCCGTCCAGCATTAAAGCGGCTCTTCCTAATGCTCGAGTTACCTGGTTAGTTGAAAAACCGTATGCAGGACTAGTACAACACCACCCTTTCGTTGACGACATTATCGTGTGGCCGAAAAGCGAATGGAAAGCGTTTGGTAAGAAGCGCGCCTATTGGTCTTTGCTCAAATCGGTGTTGGCATTTAGGCGACAACTCCACGATAAAGGTTTTACCCACGCCATTGATGCCCAAGGCTTACTTAAAAGTGCCTTTTTAGCCTATCTCAGTGGTGCAGGTGTCCGAATTGGTTTTAATAGTAAAGAGCAAAGCCAACGTTTCTTAACCGACACAATAGATAAACCAATATCAAACCAAATCAGTAGCGAGTATCGATATTTAGCAAAGCATATGGGAGCGCATTCTTACGAACTACATATTGAAATGGGGGAAGCTGCAACACAAAAGCTTCAGGGCACGCTAGGTGCCCTGTCGGTAAATGGCGATTATATCGTACTTGCCCCTTTTACTACTCGCCCGCAAAAGCACTGGCCAATTAATCATTGGAGGCAACTTATCACGCTTATCCGTCAGCACAGTGATATCTCCATCGTTATTCTAGGCGGCCCATCAGATAGCTGTGATGCAGAGGCACTGACCTTCAATGAAGGTGATGTTTATTCATTAGCGGGGCATGTATCGGTAGCTGAATCAGCCGTGGCGGTGAAGCAGTCTAAAGCTTTTATTGGCGTTGATACTGGCCTAACACACATGGCGGTTACTTTTCTTCGCCCTACAGTTGCGCTTTTTGGGTCTACCTGTCCGTATACATATACTGATAATGCTAACACTCATGTATTATATAAAAAGCTAGTCTGTGCGCCATGTAAGCGTAAACCAACGTGCAATGGTACATTTGACTGTATGGCGTTAATTCGCCCAGAAGAAGTTTTTACCACTGTGAAGGAATACCTGTGAGCTTAAAGATTTTGCATATAGAGTTGGGTAGAAACTTGTATGGCGGCGCTAAACAAGTTGTTTACTTGTTAGATTCACTGAACCGCCAGTTTGATTACGAAAACCACCTAATATGCCCAGAAGATAGTAAAATTGCGTCGCTGTCCCTTTCAGGCTGCCAAACGCATACTATTGCTTATCGCGGAGAAACAGACTTATTTGCCGTGAAACGCATGGTTAACATCGCCCGTAAAATTAATGCCGATGTCATTCATGTACATAGTCGTCGTGGGGCAGATGTTTTCGGCGCCATGGTAGCGAAGATCACGGGTATTCCCGCTATATGCACACGACGAGTAGATAACCCAGAATCACTGTTTGCCACTTATAAATACAGTCAGTTTGCGGCTGTAGCGAGCATTTCTGAGGGTGTGTTTAATGTGGTAAGTCATCACTGTGAAGCAGTGAAACACCAACCGGTTATTCACTCGTCCGTAGATTTTAAAGAGTTTTCGAAGCCTGGTGACAAAGCGTGGCTAAGTGAAACCTTCTCCATTCCTTCAGATCATACCGTTATTGCTAACTTTGCTCAGCTTATATCTCGTAAAGGCCAAGCTGATATTATTTTAGCCATGGAAAAAGTGGTTCAAAATAACCCTAAAGTGAGTTGTTTACTTTTTGGCAAAGGAAATCTTAAAGAAAGCTACGAAGCACTTATCGACCGGCATTTACTTACCGAACACGTTCACCTGTGTGGCTTTACCGATGAAGTCAGTAAAATTCTTCCCAGTGTTGATATTGTGGTTCACCCCGCTTATGCAGAGGGTTTAGGCGTTATTCTTCTTCAAGCGGGAGCCTGTAAGCGTGCGGTGGTATCGACACCGGTAGGCGGTATTCCCGAAATTATTGAGCATAATGAAACAGGATTAATGGTGACGCCAGGGAATATAGATGAAATAGCCGATGCGCTGATTACACTGGTAAATGATAAGCAAACCCGAGAGACCTTAGGCAATCAGTTGTATCAACATGTAAAAGGGCATTTCAGTACCAAGGAAATGGCGGCTAGTTATAGCGAGTTGTATTTGACCGTCACACAGCCATCTTAATTTTGCATTGTTAAATTTTAGACAATAAAAAAGCCGCTCAAGAGCGGCTTTTTCAATCGTAAGAAAAGTTAGCGATTAAACGCCAGCTTTTTCTACAACGCTAACCAATGTCCAATTTTTGCTTTTAGACAATGGACGACATTCACTAATAGTGACTACGTCGCCTTGGTTACATACGTTTTCTTCATCGTGGGCGTGAAGTTTAGTAGAACGTTTGATGAACTTCCCGTAGATAGGGTGTTTTACAAAACGCTCAACAACAACAGTAATGGTTTTATCCATCTTGTTGCTAACCACACGACCTTGCACTGTACGAACTTTTTGTTCAGTCATTACGCATCAGCCTTTTGAGTCAGAATGGTTTTAACACGCGCGATGTTACGACGTACAGTTCTCAATTGATCAGTCTTTTCAAGTTGACCAGTTGAGTGCTGCATGCGCAAGTTGAACTGTTCGCGTAGCAGGTTAATCAACTCTGCGTTCAGCTCTTCTACGCTTTTTTCTTTCAGTTCAGTCGCTTTCATTACATCACCGTCCGAGTTACAAAGGTTGTCTTAAATGGCAGTTTAGCCGCTGCCAATTCAAACGCTTCGCGTGCTAGAGATTCAGGAACACCTTCCATCTCATAAAGAACACGTCCTGGTTGAATTTGGCATACCCAGTACTCAACGTTACCTTTACCTTTACCTTGACGCACTTCAAGAGGCTTCTCAGTAATTGGCTTGTCAGGGAAAACTCGAATCCAAATTTTACCTTGACGCTTAACGTGACGAGTCATAGCACGACGCGCTGCTTCGATTTGGCGAGCGGTCATACGACCACGGCCAACTGCTTTCAGGCCATAAGTACCGAAGCTTACCTTGCTCCCCGCAATGGCAAGACCACGGTTACGACCTTTATGCATTTTACGAAATTTCGTACGCTTTGGTTGTAACATGATTTAGCCCTCACGCTTAGAGTTGCGGCCTTTCTTCTTAGGTTGAGCAGGCGGAGCTTGCTCTTGAGTTGTAGGCAAACCGCCCAGAACTTCACCTTTGAAGATCCATACCTTCACACCAATAATACCGTAGGTAGTTGCAGCTTCTGAAGTTGCGTAATCGATATCTGCACGGAAAGTGTGCAGAGGTACGCGACCTTCACGGTACCATTCAGAACGAGCAATTTCTGCTCCGCCCAAACGGCCGCTTACTTCAACTTTAATACCCTTAGCACCAAGACGCATTGCGTTTTGTACCGCGCGCTTCATAGCACGACGGAACATTACACGACGTTCTAGCTGGCTAGAGATACTGTCGGCAACCAGTTGTCCGTCAAGCTCAGGCTTGCGAACTTCTGCAATGTTAATCTGAGCTGGCACACCGGCTAGCTTAGAAACATAGGCGCGAAGCTTCTCTACATCTTCACCTTTTTTACCGATTACAACGCCTGGACGAGCAGTGTGAATAGTCACACGGATGCTCTTAGCAGGACGCTCGATCACGATTTTAGAAAGTGAAGCGCTTTTAAGCTGTTTAGTCAGATACTTACGTACCTGATGATCGTTATACAGGTTATCCGCATAGTCACCAGTATTAGCGTACCAGGTAGAAGTCCATGGTTTACTGATACCCAGGCGTATACCTGTAGGATGTACCTTCTGTCCCATTATCTACTCCTAGTTATCCGCTACAACCACAGTGATGTGACTGCTACGCTTAAAGATACGATCTGCACGGCCTTTGGCACGTGGCTTGATACGTTTCATAGTTGGACCTTCGTCAACGAAAACTTTGGCAACGACTAATTCGTCGATGTCAGCGCCTTCATTGTGTTCTGCATTTGCAATCGCAGATTCCAAAACTTTTTTAACCAGCGCTGCGCTTTTCTTCGGGCTGTACGTAAGTAGCTCAAGAGCTTTCTCAACGTGCATACCGCGAATTTGATCCGCTACCAAGCGTGCTTTTTGAGCAGACGAGCGGGCAAAACGGTGTTTAGCTAATGCTTCCATTTATCCTACCCCTTATCGTTTGCTTTTCTTATCCGCGACATGGCCGCGGTAAGTACGCGTTGGCGCAAATTCGCCCAACTTGTGGCCGACCATTTCATCGCTGATGATGACTGGAACGTGCTGGCGACCGTTATGGACCGCAATGGTCAACCCAATCATATCTGGGATGATCATAGAACGACGAGACCAAGTCTTAATTGGTTTACGTTCGTTCTTTTCCACTGCAGCCTCTACCTTCTTCAGCAAGTGAAGGTCAATAAATGGACCCTTCTTGAGAGAACGTGGCATGGTGAATCCTCGCTGTTACTTATTACGACGACGTACGATAAGTTTATCGGTACGCTTGTTACTTCGGGTTTTCTTACCTTTAGTAGGAACACCCCAAGGAGATACTGGATGACGACCACCCGACGTGCGTCCTTCACCACCACCGTGTGGGTGGTCTACTGGGTTCATGGCAACACCACGAACTGTAGGACGAACACCACGCCAGCGGGTTGCACCGGCTTTACCCAGTGAACGCAGCATGTGCTCTGCATTGCCTACTTCACCAATGGTGGCGCGGCAATCAGATAGTACTTTACGCATTTCGCCAGAACGTAGACGCAAGGTAACGTAGTTTCCGTCACGTGCTAGGATCTGAGCATAAGCACCGGCAGAACGTGCAATTTGTGCACCTTTACCAGGCTTCATTTCAATTGCGTGTACAACAGAACCTACTGGGATATTACGCATTGGCAATGTGTTACCAGACTTGATCGGAGCATCCGAACCAGACTGGATTGCATCACCCGCTTTCATACCCTTTGGAGCCAGAATGTAACGACGCTCACCATCTGCATACAATACTAGTGCAATGTTAGCAGAACGGTTAGGATCGTATTCTAAACGCTCAACAGCGGCTGGAATGCCGTCTTTGTTGCGTTTAAAGTCAATCAAACGGTAGTGTTGTTTATGACCACCACCAATATGACGAGTTGTAATACGACCATGGTTGTTACGACCGCCAGATTTGCTGTTCTTTTCAAGCAAAGGTGCGTAAGGCGCGCCTTTGTGAAGGTCAGGGTTAGTAACCTGAACAACGTGACGACGACCGGCAGAAGTTGGCTTAGCTTTCAATAATGGCATTTCTAATCCCCTTCTTACTCAGCGCCACCGACAAAGTCGATGTCCTGACCTTCTTTAAGAACCACGTAGGCCTTTTTCCAGTCACTGCGTTTACCGAAAGACTGACCGTGACGCTTGGTTTTACCCTTAACGTTTACAGTACGAACACCTTCAACCTCAACTTCAAACAGTTTTTCAACTGCAGCTTTGATTTCAGCTTTGTTCGAATCTTTCGCTACTTTAAATACAACCGTGTTGCTTGCTTCAGCAGCCATAGTAGACTTTTCTGAAACATGCGGTGCTAAAAGCACCTTCAGTAGACGTTCTTCTTTCATGCTAACGCCTCCTCAAGTTGTTTAACCGCATCAGCTGTAATTAGCACTTTTTCAAATGCAATCAAACTTACTGGGTCGATGCCTGCAACATCACGTACGTCAACTTTGTACAAGTTGCGTGCCGCTAGGAACAAGTTCTCATCAACATCAGCAGTAACGATAAGAACATCATTTAGTTCATAGTCGTTAAGCTTAGCAATAAGTTCTTTTGTCTTAGGTGCTTCCACACCAAACTTCTCTACCACAACCAAACGGTCTTGACGGATTAGTTCAGACAAGATGCTTTTTAAAGCACCACGATACATTTTCTTGTTAACTTTTTGATCAAAGTCACGAGGCTTGGCTGCGAATGCACGACCACCACCAACCCAAATTGGGCTGCGGATAGTACCAGCACGAGCACGGCCTGTGCCTTTTTGACGCCATGGCTTCTTACCACCACCACGTACTTCAGCGCGAGTCTTCTGCGCCTTTGTACCCTGACGAGCACCTGCACCGTAAGCTACAACGACTTGGTGTACCAAGGCTTCGTTGAATTCACGTCCAAAGGTCGCTTCGGATACTTCAAGAGCGCTTTGCGCATCTTTCAATGTTAATTCCATCAGTTCACTCCCCAGACGTTACGCTTTAACAGCTGGCTTAACGATTACATCGCCGCCAGTTGCGCCAGGTACGGCACCTTTAACAAGGATTAGGCTGTTTTCTACGTCTACACGTACCACTTCCAAAGATTGGGTAGTCACTTGCTTGTTACCAAGCTGACCAGCCATTTTCTTACCTTTGAAAACTTTACCAGGTGATTGGTTTTGGCCAATCGAACCAGGTGCACGGTGAGACAAAGAGTTACCGTGAGTCATACGTTGTGAACTAAAGTTCCAACGTTTGATCGCGCCAGCAAAACCTTTACCTTTTGATGTACCAGTGACATCAATCTTTTTAGTGTCGTTAAAGATTTCAACAGTGATTTCACTGCCTACTTCAATATCGCCACCTTCGTTATCTTCCAGGCGGAATTCTACTAGAGCACGACCTGCTTCAACACCAGCTTTAGCAAAATGACCTGCTTCAGCTTTGTTAACGCGGTTCGTTTTCTTGCTTCCAGTAGTAACCTGAAGAGCGCGATAACCGTCAAGTTCTTCAGTACGTAACTGAGTAACACGGTTTGGGGTCGCTTCAATAACAGTCACAGGGATAGACGTACCATCTTCAGTGAAGATGCGAGTCATACCCACTTTACGACCGACTAGACCAATCGCCATTGTTATTACCCTCTCTTGTTAGCCCAGGCTGATTTGAACATCAACACCGGCAGCCAAGTCCAAACGCATCAATGCGTCAACTGTTTTATCAGTTGGCTCAATGATGTCTACTAAACGCTTGTGAGTACGAATCTCATATTGATCACGTGCATCTTTATTTACGTGAGGAGATGTCAATACTGTATAGCGTTCTTTGCGAGTAGGCAGAGGAATAGGACCGCTGACCTGAGCACCAGTACGTTTCGCCGTTTCAACGATTTCAGCCGTAGACTGATCGATCAACTTGTGATCAAACGCTTTCAAACGAATACGAATTCTTTGATTTGGCATCGATTAAGCTCCAATCGAAAGAACAAAAAAATTCACCTTTTCTCTTCCATTTTATTCTGGAAAGAAAAGATGTGCGTAAACCGATGGTTCCCAATTGGAACCCTGTTCTTTTTCCTAACACGCCTGTAGCAGTCTTATCTTATCGATTTCGCTTGCTACGCTGGCAACCACCCTAAAAGCAGTGAGGTCGCGGTTAGAAACATTGCCCTATTTGGGCAGTGGGCGCGAATTATACAGAAGGCAGGATACATTGCAACCGCTAGATCGCTTTTTGTACACATTAATTGTAAATCTATGACTTAAGTACAGCTGCTTCTTTTTGAAAGGTAATGTAAAGTTACGTTATTCTTGTACTACCTTAATATAAGTTGTATTGCCGTTAATGCGCTATACCTATAAGGTGGTAAAACGTATGTCACAAAGTTTAATCAAATTTGGATATAGCAGCTTTGTTGCTGTGCTAAGAACACTATGGAAGTAGAAGACAGTCAGCATATTTTCACCCATGTTAAACGCATTCTGAATAATCACTCGTCTTTATTAGACGCATACAGTTTGCTTGAACCCATCATTCTTAACATGTTTGGTGCTACCCGTATGAGCATCTTTCAGCGTCGCCGACAACATCAAGACTTAGTCGCTCGGTTTAAAACGGGTAAAGAAACGTTAGAGATTAAAGTGCCTATTAGCCCTATGTCTATTGCAGGCTATGTTGCTATCTCACAATTGCCTTTACTCATCGTCGACCCTTACAACGCCGCTGAGCTTAAAGCTATTCATCCTCGTTTACGATTTGCTGATAAGTTCGATAAAGACAACGACTTCAAAACTACTAACATTTTATGTGTGCCTATTCTTAACGCCGGTGTGTTAATGGGTGTAATGCAAATTATCAATAAGCAAAACGGTAGTTTTGATGATAATGATTTAGCGCGCGCAAACGACTTAGCATTGGTACTAGGGGCTAAGTTCCGTTATGAACTTGGTGGTACAAACAATCCATTTGATTCTTTATTACATAAAGGCTTAATAAACGAACCTGCGTTAAAAAGTCTACTCTCTACCTCTAATGACACCCGCACTATCGTGCAGGGTTTAATGTCTGAACATCGCGTTCCCGAGCATGAAATTGGCCATTCTCTTTCTATCCATTACCAGGTTCCCTTCATTGGTTACTTACCCGATAAGTACCATCGTTATGAAGGTGAAAGTAAACTAAACCTGTCTTACCTTAAACGTAACCATGTTGCGGTTATTTCTGATGTGGAAGGTAACCCCATTGTCTTAATGGCAGAGCCTAACAATGCCGCGCTGTTAATGGAAACAGAAAGCGCATTGGGTATTGAAAGTTATGAAATTGCCGTCGGCTTGCCCCATCAAATACTTCAGTACCTAGGTGAAGGTGGCGGCGGTAACGCGCCTGGTGACATGAGTGAGATTCTTGATGAGATTGGTTTATCAACTGAGGAAAACGACGAGCTTGTCGATGAACTTTCAGACGATGCCCCTGCAGTAGTACGTTTGGTTAGCCGCGTATTGCACGATGCAAAACGTCTTGGTGCGTCTGATATTCATATCGACCCAGAGAAGAATGCCCCCACTCGCGTAAGAATGCGGGTTGATGGTGTGTGCCGAGATATGAACAAAGTGCCTAACTCACACCATAATGCGGTTATTGCCCGTATTAAAATTATGTCTAACCTAAACATTGCTGAAAAGCGTGTACCTCAAGACGGTAAGTTGGCGTTTAAGATGAATGGGCAACTGGTAGAAGTACGTGTTGCCACCATCCCTACGGTAGCCGGTGAAGGGGTGGTGATGCGTTTGCTAGCGTCAGGTGGCGCTATGCCCATTGAGAAAATGAATCTAGCGCCTACCAATTTGAAGCGCTTAGAAGACATGATTAAAAAACCACATGGCATCTTGTTAGTAGTAGGGCCAACAGGTTCCGGTAAAACCACGACCTTGCATGCTATTTTGGGTTACCTCAACACCCCAGAAAAGAAAATATGGACAGCAGAAGACCCGGTAGAGATTACTCAACCCGGTTTACAGCAGGTTCAGGTAAGCCCCAAAATAGGCTTCACATTTGCTAACGCCCTACGGGCATTTTTGCGTGCCGACCCCGATATTATTCTTATAGGTGAGATGCGTGATAAAGAAACAGCTCATGCTGGCATTGAAGCCTCGCTTACTGGCCACTTAGTGTTATCTACCCTGCATACCAACTCTGCCCCAGAGACCATTACCCGTTTGTTAGATTTGGGGCTAGATCCTGTGAACTTCTCTGATGCCTGTGTAGGTATATTAGCCCAGCGTCTTATTCGTACCCTTTGTGGTAAGTGTAAGGAAGAGTATGTGGCAAGTGATACTGATATGGCCTTCATTGAAAGGCAGTACGGCGCGCAGATGCTAGATGAATTAGCGTTGCCTACTCCGCTCAAACTCTACAGGGCAAAAGGCTGTGAAGAATGTGGCAACACAGGCTACAAAGGCAGAACAGGGGTTCATGAACTACTTGGAATGACGCCTGAACTACGCTCTTTGGTTTACAAAGAAGCCAGTGTTGCAGAAATGAAAAAACAAGCCACCCAAGACGGTATGCGAACCTTAGTACAAGATGCTATTTTCAAAGTCATTAAGGGCGATACCGACATTCCACAAGTACAAATTGTGGGTGGCGACTAACCACGAAATATTTACTAACAATCTAAATTTGAAGATTTAGCTGTAACAGTATTAAATAATGCTAATACATCTATTACTTAAGGAATGGAAACCAATATGAAGGCAATAGTTTTTGCGTTGTTATTCACAGGCACACTAATATCAACGGCGGCTGACGCCCAATCACGAACCAAAGATCACATGTGGAAAACTGAATATCTTTCGATTGTTGAAAGTGGGTTGTTCGCATTAAAAGCTGAAAATTATGAAGAAGCCTATACTAAATTATTAGAAGGCGCGAAATTAGGTAATAAATCATCTCAGTATTACTTAGCTCAAATGTATTTTCAGGGGTGGGGTATCGAGCCTAATTATGAAGAGGGTTGGCTGTGGTTAAAAGTCGCTATGGAACAAAAAACCGCGGAGTGGAATCGTTCTTTTCGCTCTATTCGCGATGCTTTGCCTGAAGATTTTAGAACTGCGATGGAGCCTTTCGTAGATGAACACATTGCACTGTACGGTGCTAAAGCGCAAGACTTGCGCTGCGAAAAACGTGCGGCAATTGGCTCTAACATTAAAGAGATAATCTGCTCTAAGCGATTCTATTAATTTATCCGTTACGCTACAAAAAAGCCCGATGTTTCATCGGGCTTTTTACTTTGACTCGCCAGTATACTAAAACGCTAAACGCCGCTGTTTATCCAATCCCTATTTCTTCAAGTATTGACGAATTACATAGTGCAAAATACCGCCATTTTCGAAATACGTGAATTCGTTCGATGTATCGATTCGAATATCCATCGAGAATGTTTGTGATTCGCCTGCATCAGACGTTACGGTGACATCCACGTCTTTTTGGTCACGGCTTACTGCACCAATTGAGAAAGTTTCATTACCTTTAATTCCTAAGCTACTCGCACTGTCGCCTGGCTTAAACTGCAACGGTAAGATACCCATACCAATGAGATTTGAACGGTGAATACGTTCATAGCTTTCTACCATGACTGCTTTTACACCCATTAGTGATGGACCTTTCGCAGCCCAATCTCGACTAGAGCCTGTACCGTATTCTTTCCCACCTACAACAACCGCAGCAACACCCTCATCTTGATAACGCATGGCCGCATGGTATATCGACATGGCATCACCACTAGGATAATGCGTGGTAGCACTGCCGGTAGTGCCGGGTGCTAACTGGTTTTTTAGGCGCACATTCGCAAAGGTACCTCGCATCATGACTTCGTGGTTACCGCGACGTGAACCGTATGAATTGAAATCTTTGGTATTTACGCCTTCTGCTTGCAAATACTCGCCTGCAGGGCTGTCTGGCGCTATCGCGCCTGCCGGAGAGATGTGGTCGGTGGTAATTGAATCGCCCACTTTCACCAAACATCTCGCGTTCTCGATAGCACTAAGTGCTTCGGGTTCTTCGCCCATTGTTTGGAAAAATGGCGGATGTTTAATATAGGTAGAGTTAGGCCAATCGTATACCGATGTTGAACTTACCGTTAGGTCATTCCACACACCACTGCCTTTAAATACGTCGGCGTATTTTGCTTTAAAGATGTCACTGGTGACATGTTCAGCTATATGGCTTTGAATTTCATCTTCACTAGGCCAAATATCTTTCAAATACACTGGCTCGCCATTGTTGCCCAACCCTAGTGGCTCTTTAGTAATATCAATATTCATATTACCCGCTAAGGCATAAGCGACAACTAATGGTGGCGACGCTAAATAGTTGGCCGCAACATCTGAATGAATACGCCCCTCGAAGTTCCGGTTACCTGACAATACAGAGGTAACAGTAAGCTTGGCCTTTTTAATTGCATCGCTAATAGCATCTGGCAAGGGTCCTGAGTTACCAATACAGGTAGTGCAACCGTAACCCACAAGGTTGAAACCGAGAGCTTCTAGTGGGTCCATCAAGTTTGCATCTTCAAGGTACTGAGTTACCACCTGCGAGCCTGGGGCTAAAGACGTTTTTACCCAAGGCTTACGGGTTAAGCCTTTTTCCGCCGCTTTTTTCGCTAGTAACCCTGCTCCAATAAGCACCGAAGGGTTTGATGTGTTGGTACAACTCGTAATGGCCGCAATAACAATGGCACCATCTTCTAAGTTAAATTTATTACCACGGAATTCTACATACGAATCATGCTCTTCATTGACTTCAGGTACTGCACCGCCTTCGGCGACAAATTCAGTTTCTTCGTCTAGCACTTTCACATCAATCTGCGAGCGATGCCATTCATTAAATGCTTTTGCAGCGTTATCTAGTGCAATTCTATCTTGAGGGCGTTTTGGCCCTGCAATCGAGGGGACAACATCGTTTAAGTCTAACTCTAACGTTTCGTGATATTCGGCATCTTTAGTAAAGTCATCGTGCCATAGCGAACTTTCTTTCGCATACGCTTCAACAAGTTTAATTTGCGACTCGTCACGCCCAGTCAAGCGCAGGTAATCGAGCGCAACTTCATCAATAGGGAAAATACCGCAGGTTGCGCCGTATTCCGGTGCCATATTGGCAATAGTGGCACGATCGGCTGTAGTTAAGTGCTTCAAGCCTGGACCATAGAATTCTACGAACTTACCCACAACCCCATGTGCTCGTAGTTGCTGGGTAATTGTCAGCACCATATCCGTTGCTGTCACGCCGGTCGGCAATTCACCGTCTAAACGAAACCCAACAACTTTTGGTAGAAGCATGGTAACGGGTTGGCCTAACATCGCCGCTTCAGCTTCAATACCGCCTACGCCCCAACCTAGAACGCCAAGGCCGTTGATCATGGTGGTGTGAGAATCGGTACCTACTAACGTGTCAGGATACACCAAGGTGTCATCATCCTCTTGTTTCGTGAAGGCAACACGTGCAAGGTATTCAAGGTTAACTTGGTGGACTATTCCTCGACCTGGAGGCACAACTTTGAAGTTGTCGAAGCTAGATTGCCCCCACTTTAAAAATTGGTAGCGCTCTTTATTACGCTCTATTTCAACGTCAGTGTTTTTCTCTAACGCGTTTTCTTCTGCAAAGAAATCAACCATTACTGAATGGTCAATAACTAACTCTACGGGATTTAGCGGATTAATAGTTTGAGCATCGCCGCCTAACTTATTCACTGCATCTCGCATAGCGGCCAAATCAACAATAGCTGGCACACCAGTGAAATCTTGCAAGATCACGCGGGCAGGAACGAAAGATACTTCATGCTCAACGTGATTCTCTGTATTCCACGTGGCAACTTGTTCAATGTCATCACTGGTAACAAACTCTTCAGTTTCATGACGAAGTAAGTTTTCAAGAAGAATTTTAATACAATACGGTAATCGGTCGAGCGCAAAGTTCTCATTTACTTTGTCAAAGCTAATTGCCTTGAAGGAATTGCCATCGACATCGATATTAGAAAAAGATTGATATTTCACGCGCTCACCATCCTTATTTGCCTGTCATAAATATAGTTCTAGGAGCAAGTCAGGAAGCGCTTTTACTAGATGAATTGCAGTGCCATTTCGCACTTCTATTTCGCCTTAGAAGGAATTAGCGCTCCTAACTACTCTCACTTATAGCTGTATACGGTAACAATGTGAAAAAAAGTTCATGTTGATTTCACACCGTTAGCCAAGCAGTTTATGTTGATACTAAAAGGGTCTGCATTACTATTTGGCTAGTCTTACCTGTTAAACTTGGCTTTTCGAAACTGGATTTTTCGTTGCCGATCAACGATGATAGCGATCATCTTTTTTCGTATCCGTCTGACGCACCATTTCATTGGCATTCGTTGGGCATTTTCACTTTAACGCCGCAGGTAACCTTACTATGTATAAACTGGTACTTATTCGTCATGGAGAAAGTCAGTGGAACCTTGAAAATCGTTTCACTGGTTGGCACGACGTTGATTTAACTGACACAGGTGTCGCACAAGCTAAAACCGCTGGTCAGTTAATGAAGGACGCAGGTTTTGAATTCGATCAGGCTTACACGTCTGTATTGCTTCGTGCTATCAAAACATTGAATATCTCTTTGGAAGAAATGGGTCAACATTACCTACCTGTTGAACGTCACTGGCGTTTGAACGAGCGTCACTACGGTGCGCTTACAGGGTTAGACAAAGCTGAAACGGCTGCTAAGCATGGTGAAGAGCAAGTTAAAGTTTGGCGTCGTAGTTTCGATATTCCACCACCAGCCGTAGATACTGACAGCGAACACTTCCCAGGAGTCGATCGTCGTTACAGCAACGTTGATGCCGAGATTCTTCCTCGCGGTGAAAGCTTGAAGATGACCATCGAGCGTGTACTACCTTACTGGCACGATGTTATTCGCCCAGACATTCAAGCTGGCAAGCGCGTTATTATCGCGGCTCACGGCAACAGCCTTCGTGCATTGGTTAAATACTTAGATGGCATGTCTGATGAAGACGTACTAAGCCTAAATATTCCAACTGGCGTACCTTTGGTCTACGAGCTAGACGAAAACTTGAAGCCTATCTCTAAAGAGTACTTGGGCGATCCAGAAGCGATTAAAGCGATGATGGATGCCGTTGCTAAGCAAGGCAAAGCTAAGTAGTCGATAGGTAATTATTAGAAAGCTAACGCTGACTATTAGAGCCACGACTAAAGAGCCGCAAACGTTGTTTGCGGTTTTTTTATATCTATTAGTCTCTTAAATACACTTCTCAAATCATTTCTTTTTTCTACCATTATCATTGTTACTAATTTGTAAACACATGCTATTCCCATTACATTGCCATCAGGCTCAGTTTTTTCAGCAGGTGTACAATGCAGGTGTCGGTCTTCAAATCAGCCAATAAACTTATTACAGGTGAAGGGGCGTTAGCGAGCCTTGCTCATGAGCTTTCAAGATTGAATATAAAAGCACCTGCCATTATTACCGATAAGGGCGTAAGCCAATCTGGTGCACTTAGCCATGTTACCAATGTGCTGAATTGCGAATGCCCTATTGTGATAGACGATATTCCTCCTGAACCTGAAATAAGCATTATTGAGCAAAGGCTTGCTCGACTAAAACAACATAAGGTAGACGGAATTATTGCCGTTGGCGGTGGTAGCGCAATAGACAGCGCTAAAGTACTTGCGGCTACGTTTGATTACACGGGGAATATTGCAGACTTGTTTGGCGAGAACTTGGTTGCAGGACGCGCATTACCCCTTATTGCCATTCCCACCACGGCGGGCACGGGTTCAGAAGTCACTAATATTGCCATATTGGCCGACCCTGTTGCGCACGTTAAAAAAGGCATTGTAAGTGACTACCTGTTACCCGATGTGGCCATTGTCACGCCTGAAATGACATTAAGCTGCCCAAAACACATTACTGCCGCCAGTGGGGTAGATGCATTTGTGCATGCGCTTGAGGCCTACTTGTCCGTTAATGCCAGCCCTATTACTGACGCGTTGGCCAGCAAGGCGATGACACTTATCTTTCACTCGCTTCCTCTCGCCTATGCAAACGGCCACGATGTTAAAGCACGGGAAGACATGGCAACCGGAAGTTTAATGGCAGGGTTAGCGTTTGGTAACGCGGGAGTTGGCGCCGTGCATGCGCTTGCTTATCCGCTTGGCGGTCGCTTTCATTTATCTCATGGTATGAGCAATGCGGTTATGTTGCCCCATGTTATGCGCTGGAATATAGGGGCATGCCAGCAGCGCTTTGTTGATGTGGCGGGCTTTTTACATTTACCCGTTGCCAATAAAAGTCAGTTAGAGATTGCTAATCAGGTAGTGGATGCCATTGAAGCGCTGTGCAGAACTGTAGAGATCCCCGCCACACTGCGTGATTTTGATATTAGCGACGATGCCATTCCCCTGTTGGCAGAAGAAGCGAGCAAGGTGACTAGGTTATTACGCAACAACCCAAGAGTACTAAGCAAACAAGATATCGCGCAGATATACAAAGAGGCGTTTTAAACGCCTCATCAATCTTACTTAAATACCCATTTAGGTAGTTAGCTATTTAGATGGCTAACTATAGCTTCTGCAACCGCATGAGCACTTGCTGGATTTTGACCCGTGATAACGCGTTCATCTTCAATCACATGTACATTCCATGGCTGAACTTTACTGAATTTAGCCGCTTTACGGGCTAGCGCTTCTTCAAGTAAAAACGGAATATCGTTAATAGTGCCGTAATCCACTTCTTCTTCGCGGGTGAAACCGGTAATTGCTTTGCTCGCAATTAAGTCTTCGCCATTACTAAGCTTAATAGGTAACAGTGCTGCAGGGCCGTGGCAAACCGCGCCAATAATACCGCCATTTTCATAATGGGCAGCAGACAACTTGGCAAAGTCTTCGTTGCTTGCTAAGTCTGACAATAAACCAAAGCCGCCTGGATAGAACACCGCATCATATTCATCAATGTTCACGTTTGACGCACGCATGCTGTTGCTGGTGCGCTGTTTGAAGTCTTCGTTGTTTAACACGGCGGCATTAACATCGTCGCCTTCAATGTCGGTACCATAAATAGGAATAGCACCACCATTGATAGACGCGATATCGTAATCTACGCCGTGTTTATTAAAAACATCGATTGCATGGGTGATCTCCGGCGAATAAGTACCGTTCGCTTGGTCAGTAGTTCCTAGTGTTGCATGGTTCGTTACTGGGATAAGTATCTTTTTCATGGTTTCTTCCTATGCGTAAGGCACATTAGCTGCGCCGTAGTAATCATGTGTATACACTATAGAATATCCCTGATAACTTGATAATATGCGAAATAGTTAAATCACTATTGCCATACAGCAACAATGATAATCTCTAAAACGCAAAATGAATCTACAACACCGCGAAGTTAAATAAATGGAAAGTTTCGATGGAAAGCTTTGAAGGCATTATAGAATTTGTAGCGGTAGCCGAGCGCAAAGGCTTTTCAGCTGCAGCGAAACAGCTAGGTTGCAGTACCAGCCATATCAGCAGGCAAGTTGCTCGTCTTGAAGAGCGAGTTGGCTGTGTTTTATTGGCTCGCTCTACCCGCCAAGTGAATTTAACCGAAAACGGCGCACTTTATTACCAGCACGCTAAAGACTTGCTTATTGGCCTTCAACAAGCCAATGAGCAGGTTAGCCTTCAACAGGTAACACTTGAGGGCGTTCTTCGAGTAAGCGCCGCAGGCGGGTTTGCCGAGCACGCCGTGGCACCCGCATTAATGCAATTTGCTTTAGAACACCCAGAGTTAACCATTGATATGGACTTTAATAGTCGCATGGTTAACTTTGTGGAAGACGATGTAGACTTTGTTATTCGCTATGGAGAACTAGCCGACTCAAGTTTAATAGCACGTAAACTGATTGAAAGGCCCATGATGGCCGTTGCCACCCGCGATTATTTAGCGCAATGTGGTGAACCTTCCCACCCCAGTGAATTGAAAAAACATAGCTGCGTTATTTCTAACAACGATGTATGGAAATTTTCAAACCATGGTGTGCAGGAAAATATAAAAGTAAAAGGCCGCTGGCGCAGTAATAACGCGAATGCCGTACTTGCCGCGTGTGAGCAGGGTTTGGGTATTGGCTATATGCCTAAAAGCACGTTTAGTGCGTCCGTTGAGGCGGGAAGACTACAGCCTATATTACAGCCTTACTGGGGCGACGGGGCAAGCAGTTGGATTGTATATCAGAACAAACGCTTCATGCCGCTTAGGGTTCGAATGGCCATTGATTATTTGGTGCAATACTTCACTGATTGGGAAGACAAGGCGCTTTAAAAATTTATAAAGATGCTAATAAAAAACTGCCAGCAGGTTTATCATGAAAACCTGCTGGCAGTATGTACTGATTGTTATATAGCGCTTCGCTGTTTATCAGCAAAAAACTTGCGCTTATTACTTACAGCTCTCGCACCCACATGTTTCTAAAGCTGACTAAGTTACCATGATCTTGAAGCTGAATAGGCTCACAACCATGGGCTTTATATTTAGGTGCACCTATCCACTCGGTAGTGCCCTGAATCTCTACATGGTTTTGCACCACCACGCCGTTGTGAATAACGGTTACGTACCCTGGTGATTCAAGCAAGTCACCATCGAATACCGGCGCTTTAAAAATAATATCGTATTCTTGCCATTCACCAGGTGCGCGCATAGCGTTTACTAACGGAATAGTCTGCTTATACACACTGCCCGCTTGCCCATTTGGGTAAGTGGCATTGTTGTAAGAATCTAGCACCTGAACTTCATAGCGTTGCTGAAAGAAAATCCCGCTATTATTTCGCTGCTGCCCTTCCATACCAGGCTCTGGCTGCGGTACTTTCCACTCTACGTGAAGCTGCACGTCACAAAAACCTTGTTTGGTTTTAATATCGCCTGCGCCCGGCTTTACCGTAAGCTCACCGTTTGCGAAATCCCATTTGGCGTCACCACCTTTTACCGACGCCCACGCTGACATATCGCTTGTTAATAAAGGGATAGCGTCAGAAGGAAGCTCGTTCTTTTTAGCACTTACCACTGCAGGTACTGGCTCCCACACTTCTGTTTTCGCTGCTTGTTTTTCGCGTTCAGCGCGCTCTAGTTGCTCGACACTCTCAGCAAAAGCCAAAGGTGCTATTGATGTTGCTAATAAAGCAGCTAATGCTATTTGAGCGCCCGCTTTTAAAGAAAAGGCTGTGTTGGTCGCCAGTTTAGGCAATCCGTGTTTATGTAATTTCATGTATTTTCCCTGCACTATTTATTTTCCGCTGCACTATTTATTTTCGTTGCACTATGTATTTGGTTTCGCAGCTAATTTATTTTTACGTGAAAGCCTTAGGTCGCCCACGCTTTGTCACCTTTTTTGTAAGGCAGTTCACCATTGTAGTAACCGGGAATGGCCACATAGCGCAGTACTTTGGTAGCCCCTACCTGCGAAGTGAAAAAGGTATACAAAGTAAGTTGTTTCAGTAACGTGAAATAGTGCGGGAGCGGGCCTTCATTGCCGGGCTCCCATTGGCTCGGTTTTGCTGTTGGAATACCGTTGCTAATACCCTCAGCTAAATTAGCGGCTTTCGCTTCTGTATCTAATGTTGTAAACAAGGTTTCGCGCTGCGCACTACTTAATAGCAGGAAGTCTTTTTTAAATGCTTCATTGCTACGAACATTAATTGCCTTAATGCCCTCTTTAAATGCTTTTTGTAACTTCGGGGTATAACAATCGGCAACAATCACCGGAATAACCAAGCCGACATTGGCGGCTTTTGCTCCAGGTGTATCAGTTTGCGGAATAATGACTTCCGCCATTTCGTTAATGAGAGCCACATCTTCCTTTGAAAACCCGGTTTCAGACAAAGGCACAGGGGCAACAATGTCGTAAGCAAGCGCTTTACCACCCACAAGGGCAGTACCTGTGGCGGTAGCAATGAGTTTTAATAGGTCTCTACGTTCCATTACAAGTTCCTCCGCTTTAACTCTTCTACGGCAAAGCTAGCCGCGCGAGCGGTAAGTGCCATATAGGTAAGTGATGGGTTTACACAACTTGCCGATGTCATACATGCACCGTCGGTAACAAAAACATTGGGCGCGTCCCATACTTGGTTGTGACCGTTTAGCACTGAGGTTTTAGCATCTCGGCCCATACGTGCAGTACCCATTTCATGTATACCCATGCCTGGTGCGTAGTCTGCATCCCAGCCATTCACGCTTTTAAGCCCAGCAGCCTCAAACATATCTATGGCGTCTTGCTGCATGTCTTTACGCATTTTCAGTTCGTTTTCTTTTATCTCAACATCCATCGCGAGTACGGGCAAACCCCATTTGTCTTTTACTTCTTTGTTCAGATAAATGCGATTTGAATGGTCAGGCAACATTTCACCAAAGGCAGTCATGCCTATTGTCCAGCCACCGGGTTCTGACATAGCCTCTTTTAAGCCTGCACCAACACCTAACTCGGCCACATCTTGTCGCCAGCCTGAGCGGCTAGCGCCACCTTGATAACCAAACCCACGCAAGTAGTCTCGTTTGTCATCGCCCCAATTTCTAAAGCGCGGAACATAAAAGCCACTTGGACGGCGACCATATGTATACTTGTCGTCGTAGCCTTCAACTTGCGCTGACGCACCTACCCGGAAATGGTGATCCATCACGTTATGACCTAATTCACCGCTGCTGCTACCTAAACCGCCATCCCATACATCGGTGGCAGAGTTCATAAGCAACCACGATGAATTGAATGCAGAGGCATTCACAAACACGATTTTGCTTTTGAAAACGTATGTTTCGTTGGTTTCAGCATCAATAATTTCAACGCCAGTGGCGCGCTTCTTGTCTTTATCAAACAAGATTTCTTTTACAATAGAGAAAGGACGAAGCGTTAAGTTACCGGTTTTCATTGCTGCTGGAAGCGTTGAAGACTGCGTACTGAAATAGCCACCAAATGGACAGCCCAACCAGCACTTATTACGGTACTGACAATTTGCACGTCCGTGTTCTGGCTTCGGCTCTGTCATGTTTGAGGTGCGACCGGAAATAATATGGCGAGCACCGCTATAGGCTTTTTGCACTCGAGCAGCCACGTCTTTTTCAACGCAGTTTAGCGCCATAGCAGGCTGGTAGATGCCATCGGGTAATACGTCTAAACCATCACGGTTTCCGCTAATACCAGCAAACTTTTCTACGTAGTCATACCAAGGGGCTACATCTTCATAACGAATAGGCCAATCTACCGCTACGCCTTCTTTACCATTCGCTTCAAAGTCAGCTTTGTTTAATCGGTAACTCTGTCGCCCCCAAGTAAGCGAACGCCCACCGACGTGATAGCCTCGATACCAATCAAAGCGTTTGTCTTCTACATAAGGGTTTTCTACTTCGTTCGCCCACATGCCTTTGGTAGATTCATTGAGCGGATAGTCTCGCTTAAGTACAGGGTAATCTACTTTCATCGCCTGTGTAGGCAGGTCGCGATGTGGGTAGTCCCACGCCTCTTTGTGTGCGTTTTTGTAGTCTTTAATGTGCTCGATGTTTTTACCGCGCTCAAGCATGAGTACTTTTAGGCCTTTTTCGGTGAGTTCTTTGGCCGCCCAGCCTCCGCTAATACCAGAACCTACTACGATTGCATCGTATTCGTTCGTTGCCATGTTATGTCCCCTTAAACACGCACTTCATGTATGGTGTTTGATTGTAAAGTCATACGTCGCAGATACTGATCGCTTCTTTAAGCGATTCAACTCTGCCTGCTTTTGTATCTGGTGTTGGAATAAACTCTTGCGCTAAATACCCATCGAAACCTGTTTCTAAAATGGCCTTAGCAATGGCTGGATAATACAGCTCTTGAGTGCTACCAATTTCGTTTCGTCCTGGCACACCGGCGGTGTGATAGTGACCAAAATAAGGATGAAAATCGCGAATGGTGCGAATAATATCGCCTTCGTTAATTTGCATATGATAGATGTCGTAAAGCAATGAAAAGTGCTTACTATCAAGGCGTTTGCATAGCTGAACACCCCATTTTGAACTATCGGCCATGTAGTCAGGGTGGTCTATTTTGCTATTAAACAGCTCCATAAATATCACCACACCGCGCTTCTGGGCATGAGGTAAAATACGCTGCAAACCTGCCACCGCATTATCTAACCCTTCCTCTTTACTCATTCCACGGGCATTGCCGCTAAAACAAATAAGGTTGGTATAGCCAGCATCAGCAACAAGGTCGATATGCTTTAAGTATCGAGCTTCTAATTCGTCGTGTAGCTCACTGTGAATGAAGCCATCTTCAAGGCTAATTTCAGCGCCATTGCACATAGAAGAATCGATACCGTGTTGCTTTAGTACCGGCCAATCTTCAGGCCCCACTAAATCAATCGCCGAGAAGTTAAGCTCTTTCACTGTATTACACAGCTCTTCTATGGAAAGATCGCCGTATGTCCAGCGACTAACAGAATGATTAATATTGCCTTTAAGCGATGATTGCTTCATGCCATTCTCTGTTCGATTTGCCTTAATATCTGCTGTACTGCCCGCGTGTGCGCTATGAAACGCTGAAGGTGCTAATACACCAGCGCCCGTCAGCGCCATCGCTTTTATCAAGCTGCGTCTGCTTTCGTTATGCATTGGTGCTAACCTTTTCTGACTTAAACAACATCAAGAAAATAATTAATACAACAGCCGCAAAGCCTGCTGGGAATAGCCAGATATCTTGCCAACTGTGAGATGTTGCCGTGGTGTACTCATCAGTTATTTTTCCAGCTACGGCAAAACCAATCAGCATACCTACGCCGTATGTGGCTAAAGTGATTAACCCCTGTGCGGCGCTTTTAATACGTTCGCCTGCTTTCGCATCGGTATAAATTTGGCCAGACACAAAGAAAAAGTCGTAACAAATACCATGCAAGGCTATGCCCACAATCAGCATAAACAGCCCTTCGTCTGCATTACCAAAAGCGAACAAGGCGTAACGTAATACCCAAGCAGCCATGCCAATTAACAAGGTAGCTTTAATGCCAAATTTGTTTAGAAACACAGGTAGTGCAAGCATGAATAACACTTCAGACACCTGGCCTAAGGTCATTTTCCCAGTGGCATTTTCAACACCAATTTCGGTTAAAAACGGATTGGCGTTTTGGTAGTAAAACGCAAGAGGAATACAAATAAGTACAGAGGATAAAAAGAAGATAAAGAAGTTCTTATCTTTAAGTAACGCTAGCGCATCTAACCCCAACACATCGCGCAAGCCAGTCTCTTGGCCTGCCGCTTTTGGCGGTGTTGCAGGTAAAGTAAAGCTGAATATACCTAATGCTAACGACGCTATTGCACATAGCATAAAGGTGTTTCTAAGCATGCCATCAGCAATTGCTGATGCGGAATCCCAAGAAAACACATAGCTAATAAGTAAGCCCGCAACAATCCAGCCTACGGTGCCCCACACACGAATTTTACCGAACTCTTTTGATGGGTTTGTCATTTGGCCAAAAGCCACCGAATTCACCAATGCAAGGGTTGGCATATACGCAATCATGTAGCCTAGTACGTACGGATAAAAGGTGGTGAAATCACCCGCCTGATACATCATGTACATAAGCACCGCGCCACACAAATGCAGCACACCCAAAATACGTTCAGCGTTAAAGAAGCGATCGGCAATTAGCCCCACAATAAAAGGCGCAATAATCGCGCCCCAACTTTGGGTAGAGAATGCCATTCCCGTTTGGCTACCACTGGCCGATAAGGTGCTGGCTAAGTACGTTCCCAAGGTGACAAACCAGCCGCCCCAAATAAAGAACTGTAAAAACATCATCGTGCTAAGACGTAGGGTTATCATATTCTTATTATCCTGTGTCAGCGGGGCAGCGTTATTCGCTTATGCCCAAAATGCGGTTGTTTTTTGTTTCACTTACCTCGCCACCAGCGAAATCATCAAACGCGTAGCGGGTTGGCTGAATAATATGCTCAGCAATAAAAGGCGCACCTTCAGCGGCACCTTGCGCTGAATCTTTTAAACAGCATTCCCATTCGAGCACAGCCCATCCGCTAAATCCGTATTGAGTCAGTTTGCTGAAAATGCCTTTGAAATCGACTTGTCCATCGCCAAGAGAACGAAAACGTCCTGGGCGGTCTTTCCAATCTTGGTAACCACCGTAAACACCACTTCTGCCATTTGGGTTAAACTCGGCATCTTTCACATGGAACATTTTTATACGACTGTGGTATCTGTCGATAAAGTCGAGATAATCGAGCTGCTGCAGCACAAAGTGACTAGGGTCGAACAAAATATTGGCACGAGGATGGTTATCTACCGCGGCCAAAAACATTTCGAAGGTAGCGCCATCATGCAAATCTTCACCTGGGTGAATTTCGTAACATACATCTACCCCGGCCTCATCGAAGGCATCTAGAATAGGTAACCAACGCTTGGCTAGCTCGGCAAACCCTTGCTCAACTAACCCAGCAGGACGCTGCGGCCATGGGTACACCAAATGCCACATCAAGGCACCCGAGAAGGTAGCGTGGGCGTTTAGTCCTAAGCGTTTGCTGGCAATAGCTGCGCACTTAAGCTGGTTCACTGCCCATTCAGTACGTGCTTTTGGGTTGCCGTGTAAATGTGCTGGCGCAAAGTTATCAAATAGCTCATCGTACGCAGGGTGTACCGCTACCAACTGCCCCTGCAAGTGCGTTGATAACTCGGTAATTTCAACGCCCGCTGCCCTACAGGTAGCGGCAACTTCGTCACAGTATTCTTGGCTTTCTGCTGCTTTTTCTAAATCGAATAGTGCCGGATCGGTAGGCACTTGAATGCCTTTATACCCCAATGAGGCGGCCCACTTGGCCATGTTTTCAAGTGTATCGAAGGGGGCTTCTTTCCCCATAAATTGGGCTAAAAAGACGGCAGGGCCTTTAATTGGTTTTGCTTCGTTTGCTTGTTGTTCCATTGCCACATGCTCCACTTATTCTGTTCCAACTGGGCTGACGGTTTCCCACTTAGTCTCACTGTCACTACTGGCCAACATGGCATCTATAAACGCCATTCCTCGAAGACCGGAATTAATGCCAGGTACACCACTTGCTTTGCTGCTTGTTTGGTCTGATTCGCTACGAACAGCTGTGGCAAAGTCGTTATATAAATTCGCCATGGCTTCTAGGTAACCTTCGGGGTGCCCACCTGGAATGCGGCAACGATTAACAGCTTCGTCGCACAAACCGGGTTGTCCTAGTCCTGCACGGAAAACTTGATATGGCTGGCCAATGGGGCGATATACCACAGAGTTTGGTTCCATTTGATGCCACTCTAATCCGCCTTTATCGCCATATACTTTTATCTTTAAGGCGTTTTCTTCACCTGCGCACACTTGGCTGGCAATCAATACACCAGTAGCACCCTTCTTGGTTTTAATCAGCGCTGCGCCATCGTCATCTAACTGCCTGTCTTCGATGTGCGTGTATAGCTGACCACACAAGGCCGTTATAGCATCATCTAAAACAAACTCAGCAAGCCCAAAAGCGTGTGTGCCAATGTCGCCCATACAGCCGCTGCCGCCAGCTAAACTTGGATCGGTACGCCATTTGGCCTGTTTGTTGTGGGTTTCTTCATTTGCCGACAGCCACCCTTGTGGGTACTCAACAAACACTTTACGAATGTTACCTAGCATGCCGCTTTGGACCATGTGGCGCGCTTGCCACACCATGGGATAGCCTAAGTAAGTGTGTGCTAAACCGTACAATCTGTCGGTACTATGGAGTAAATCTTGTAAATCTTTTACTTCGCCTAAGCCAACACCAGCAGGCTTTTCGCAGAACACGTGAAAACCCGCTTTTATTGAGGCCACTGAAATAGGTACGTGTAAATGGTTCGGCGTAACAATAGACACCACTTGCATGCGTTGCTGCTCTGGAAGCGCAGCCTCTTTTTCTAGCATGTCTTCCCACGAGGCATAGGTACGGCTATGTTCAACACCTAAACTATCTGCCGTGCTTTCATTGTTGCTGGGGTCGCGACTAAAGGCTCCACATACCAAATCGTACTGGCCATCTAACCCGAATGCGTTGCGATGAACCGCACCAATAAATGCGCCTTCACCACCACCAATCATTCCTAATCTTATTTTTTGCATTTTCGCCATGCTGCGTAGCTCCTGTTGTGGTGCAGTGCTTAACCAGTAAACGTTACCAGTATCAAGCTTGCTCACTACAAACTTGTTGCATTATTGTAACTATATTTAAAATGTAACGGATTACATTTTTGTCTGTCAATGTATTTGAGCGTTTTTTGTTAAATTTAAGTTTAAGAAGATAAGCTAAATAGTCTTAAAACAAACGTATTTTGCATTAAAACAGCGAATTGACGGGTTGAGACGCAAAAATCATTTACAAAAAATATACACTTAGCACTGGATTTTTTAAGAAAGATCCGTATTCTAAATTCCAAATGATATCGGTTACATCAATCTAATCTGTTCGCAAATGTGCGAATGAAAACAAGACACGAGTAAATGGCAAATATTAGAGACGTTGCTGATAGCGCTGGCGTATCGGTGGCAACAGTGTCTCGGGCACTTCAACAACCCGAGCGCGTTTCTCCGAAAACCCGTACCAAAGTAATGACGGCAGTAGACCTTGTGGGCTACAAGCCCAACTTAATGGCGGTAAAGTTTCGTTCGGGAAAAACCCACAACTTGGTTGTGTTGGTTCCTACTGTCGCGAATGTATTTTTTGCGCGAGTGATTAGCGGCATGCAAGAAACGGCCGCCGAATTGGGCTACTCCATTTTACTGGCAAATACATTAGGTAACCCTGACATTGAAAGCCATTACGCAAAAATGGTTAGCACCTCTCAGGCCGATGGACTTATTCAATTACGCGCGTTAAACCCATTCGACAACAGCATGATTAACGACAATGGCCTGTTACCCATGGTAAATGCTTGTGAAGTAATTGATGAGGGTAATTACCCTACTGTGTCGCTTGATAACCGTGCCGCAGCGAAAGCCATGACCGAACATCTGTTAGGCTTGGGCCATAATCGTATTGCCATGATAAAAGGCCCTCACTCCAGCCCGCTTACGCAAGACAGATTATCGGGCTATAAAGATGCTTTAAACGACGCCAATATTGCCTTCGATGAAGATCTTTTATTTCCCGGCGACTTCACGCTTCAAGCAGGCTATAACGCCGGCGTAACCATTGCCCAGCAAGTAGAAAGGCCCACTGCGGTATTTTGTGAAAACGATGAAACCGCAATAGGTGCTATGCAAGCATTAAAACAAGCTGGCCTGCGTATACCTGAAGATATATCAGTCGCGGGATTTGATGACATTGCCTTTTCGGCATTTTGCGACCCACCATTAACCACCATTGCCCAGCCAGCCGAAGAGTTCGGCCGAACGGCAGTTAGCTTATTGATAGATGTAATTAACGGCAAAATTCGTAAAGCACCAAAAGTTATTATGCCGTTTGAACTCATTGCTAGGGGCAGTACTGGCCCAGCCCGAATTGTGTAACAGCGCATAATGGCGCGTTAAGGAGAATGCTATGATTACCACTTCCACCTTCACCCGCAGGCAGTTTATTCGAGCCGCGGCAATAGGTGCAGGTTGCGCCGCCATACCCAGCGTACTTGCACATTCACACACGGCTAAGTCTTTAAATGGTATGGCCAGCAGCAGTATTGGACTGCAGCTTTATACCCTTCGCGACATCATGAAAGTTAGCGTACCTGCTACATTGAAGTTAGTGGGCGCGGTGGGCTACAACGAACTGGAATTCGCCGGTTACTTTGGTCATAGCGCAAAAGAAATTAGTACTATTTTAAAAGGCGAAGGATTAACGGCGCCGTCTGCTCACATTCAGCTAGATGACTTCGATAATAACTTAGAGCAAGTGCTAGAAGATGCTCAAACCGTAGGTCATAAATACCTAGTGGTACCTTGGCTTAGCGAAGCGCAGCGCGGCGAAGGTATTGCGCCCTACAAAGCGCTTGCTGAGAAACTTAACACCATTGGCGAAGCGTGTAGCAAAGCCGATATTACCCTTGCGTACCACAATCATGACTTCGAGTTTGAAGTACGTGATGATGAAATACCACTGGATGTACTGATTACTGAAACTGACCCGAATTTAGTGTCTATGGAGCTAGATTTATACTGGGCAGTTAAAGCGGGTAAAGACCCCGTAGATTACTTTAAGCAATACCCTGGTCGTTTTAAATTGTGGCATGTAAAAGACATGGCGACAGACGGTAGTTTTGCCGATGTGGGCACCGGCGTTATCGACTTCGAAACGATTTTTGCGAATGGAAAGCTGGCTGGAATTGAGCATAAATTTGTGGAGCGGGATCAAACCGGCGATCGCATTGCCACCATCGAACAAGGCTACAAAGCGGTAAGTATGCTAAACAGCACTTTGTAGCAAAGTACGTGTAACAAAGCGCTATATATCAAACGGCTGTGTAACAAAGTATTTTATAGCAAAGCGCTTTAGCAAAACCGTATATATCGTTATGATAACGCCACCTTTATGTTGTAGGTGTCGTTATCATGAGTAAAGCAGTATGAACGAACTGTTCAGTGCCTTATCCCGCACGTTAAGCCCTTATTACGCTGAAATGAGCATCATGCTGATGGCCACTATTTTAGTGGTTTACGGCGATATTATTAATAGCCATATAAAGCGTATTTTAGCTCCCTATCATTTCATACTTCGGGTTAGCCTTTTTGTAGTGCTATGTGCCTTTGGTTATGGCGCATTAACCCTTTATGGTGCCCCTTTTCTGCACCACATTATTGCCTACCTGCCTTGGCAGTACCAAGGTGCAGGTTTTGTATTTGCATTCATGTTTATTGGGTTTCTGGCCGAGCGTAGAAGATATATATAAAAAAGCGAAGCCAACTGGCTTCGCCCTTCTATTTTTAATCGTGTATTTAACTAGGTATTAGTCTTCATCACGAATGTAGTTAATGCTTGAAAAGGTAAGAAGGCTTTCAGTAATACCTTCACTGGCATAAAACGCAGCCCAATCATCTGAGTCGTCTACATCTTCTCTTGTTTCAGGATCTTGTGCCTGTAAGTAGTTACCAAATTTCAGGTAAGAATCTGTGCTGTCTTCAATGGTTCGAGAGAAAGACTCGCCAAACGCTGAAACCGTCACATAACCATGGTCGTTAATAACTCTAAAATCGAAATTTTGGCCGCTTACCATAGTACCTAATAACTGCTTGTCTTCACCGGAACCGTCTTCTCTTGCAAGGCGAACATACACATCAAAAATACCGTTGCTTGCAACGCTGTCACTTTCTACGCCAGCATTAGTGGGTGTGAAGCCTGTTTCACTGGTGTCTGAAACATATAATTTCATAATGGTGCCTGTGTCGCTAGCATGATGCTGGGCAACAATGGCCTTTGAACCATCAGACATTTCTACTTTTATGTTCGCTTGAAAGTCTTCAAACACGGCGGTCATTGCGACCCGTTTTTCTTCTTTAATTTTTAGCTCGTGACGCCAGCCATTGCCATTGGGCGTAACATGCTGCTCACGAAGGGCATCAAACTCCATGGTGTCGCCAACACGAGGATCGGCACCTTCCATGTCCCAATCACTCATATCAAAATTGCCGGGAGTTGGGGTAGGTGTAGGCGTTGGATCAGGCGTGTTGTCAGTATCACCGCCACAGCCATAAATGTTGGTTTCCACAATGCTGTTCCAGGTATTCGCCGAATTCTCTAACCCAGTAATACGAACATAACGCGCATCAGAATCGGTAACATCATGCGTTTCATAACCGGAACTTGAACCGTTAGACGCTCCTGAAAGTAACACTGCGTTCCAGTTGCTGTTATTGGTAGAAGTATGCACATCGAAGAACGAGCTTCGGGTATTCCCCTTAAACCATTTCACTTGCAGTGCTTTTACCGTAGCCACTTCACCTAAATCGTAAGTAATAGTTTTGCCAGTGCCGTTGGACGACCAACGGGACTCGTCAGTTAAGTCATTGTCGATGGTATTTAACGGCCCATGCCCATCGTTAGTGCCATTGTCGGTTGCAGTACTAATGCTTAGGTTGTCATTCCCTGAACACGTGGAATTACCGGGAGGTGTTGTAGAGCCAGCACTTTCCAGCGTGAAATTATCAAACCGCCCTTCGCCGCCATAATAGTTTGCATAAATTTTAACGGAAGTAGCAGAGCCCGAATTAAAGCTTACCGATACAGGTTCAAAATCGCTGCCACCACCGGTTCTGTTAAAGCGAGTGCCGTTTACATCGGCACCAATTTTACCCACACCTTTAACATAGGCGCTTAGGGTGTAATCGGTGTTGGGCGTAACATCAACGTACTGCTCTACTTTACCGTTAGTGCCAGAAATTTTAGCTGAACTGCTTCCTGCGTAGGCATTCCCAGAGACAGCGGAAGGGTCGGTATCGGCCCAACCATCAAACCCGTTTTCAAACCCTGGGTTGTCGATGGATACCGACGCCCCGTGTACAAATGATGTACTTGCTAAGGTAAGCGCGGTGCCTATTAAAAAAGAGAGCGATGTTTTACGTGTGCTGATGTTCATGCAATTTGTCCTGTAATTAACGGTTTTAGTAAACCAATTAAAATAAGCCCAGCGAGATTTGCTGCGACTAAAAACGAAATTCAATTTTCGATATGAGCCAGAATCCAAGCTTACCAAACCGGTAATACCAATGATCCAACCCACATGTAAAATGATTGACCAAAAAACCAATAAGATCAACACAACCTTTTAACAAATAGCTTACCAAAAGGTAAGATCACAGACTTTAAGCTACTTACCATTTAAAAGCGAAAATACAAAAACACCTGTAATTCAATATATTGCAACCAAATCCAGATTTAACAAATAAAAAATACAAATGAGAATTATTTATAAATTTATTAACAAATTAAGCAGAATGAAATCGTTAAAAAAGCGAAAACTAGATAAAAAAATGAAAAATGACAACCAAACACATTACCAATAAGTGCAGAATTGGTTAAAGAAATTAATGTATGCGCTTTAATCTCACTTTTCCTAGGAGGAATTGCTGGTAGTTAGATCTGCTTTTCGGCACTGTGAGGTTGTACTAATGTGCTGGAATACTGTTTAGGTGGTATACCCATAATACGTTTGAATGTGGTTGAGAAATAGGATGGCCCAGCAAAGCCTACGCTTATAGCGGCCGAAATAACTGAGGCACCATCTGCTAAGCCCTCACTAATTTGGAACGACCTACTTTGCTTGTAAACTTAAAAAAAATGTCGTTGCTGAAAAGGCAAAAGAGACAAAGGAAGTAAAATAAAATACTTTTTCATCAAATTGATTTCGTCTTGTATTTTGAACAACTAAATTTTGTATGCTTGAAGATGTTGCAATGAGAATGAAGAAAATTGAATAAATGAACGAAAGTACGATAACTATAAAGTGGTTCAATTTCATCCAAAAAATAGTGGCATCAGCTTGACTGAGTAGAACTGATATTCCGAAGAACGCGCTCCACAAGACCATTAGTGAAAATAACACCGACTTTTTCAAACTTAAAATCGATTCTTTTATTAGCACACATTACCCCTAGCCATGATTACTTGTTGATTGAAATCTATGTTTAGTCATTTTTGGATATATAAAAAGAACCATAGATAAAGGTCACAACAGTTGCTAATACAACCAATGTTGTTCTAAGCCAGTCTATTGGTATAAGTTTAACGACGGAAACTACCAATGCCCATAGCACCATAGCCCCTAAAACTTTAGGGTAATGTCTATATGCGTTTTTTCGATACATGATGGGCCTTAAACTTATATAAATTAGAGAAAATGGGGCGTTATAAATTGGGGGGTCGTTTTCACTCAATGGTATACCTTCCTCAAAAGAACTATTCAATGAGTCTATCTCGCACGACCATGACTTGCCAACAAAAACCATCTAAGAAATTAAGATATAAAACAGCCAAATGCATTACCAATTAATGCAAATTTAGTTAAATAAATTAATGTATGCGCTTCAACCTCACTTTTCCTAGGAGGAATTGCTGGTAGTTAGATCTGCTTTTCGGCACTGTGAGCTTGTACTAATGTGCTGGAATACTGTTTAGGTGGTATACCCATAATACGTTTGAATGTGGTTGAGAAATAGGATGGCCCAGCAAAGCCTACGCTTATAGCAACCGAAATAACTGAGGCACCATCTGCTAGTAGCGCTTTGGATTTGTCGATTCTGAATCGCGAGAGAAACTCGCTGAAGTTGTAGTCGAATAGCTCTGAAAGTTTTCGATTTAAACTTCTGGGGCTTATTAGTAATAAATCAGCAGCTTTATCTCTAGTGAAATATTCATCTTGATAATTTTTTTCTAAAACAGAGATAAAGTTAAGGTAAAAAGCCATATCTTTTTCTGACGAAAGTTCTGGCAATAAAATACAGCTGTCTTCGCTTTTATTCATGTCTGACGACGAGAGATTGTTTGATGGGGTACGCTTCAATGCTACAAGATGCCTGACTCTAAGTATTAATTCTTCATCTGCGATAGGCTTAGTAAGCAAACAGTCGACATTCGCCTGCAATGCCCTTTCTTTCGATTCATCATCTACTTTTGCCGTTAAAACGATAATAGGTAAATATTGTAAGGCATCAGTATCACGCAATTTTTCCACAAAGTTCAGCCCCCCCATAACCGGCATCATAAGGTCGGTTATAACTAGGTTAACTTGGTGAATCTGTAGAATATCTAGAGCCTGCTTGCCGTCTCTAGCCACAAGGCATTTATAGGTTGAAGAGAATAATTTAAAAAGATGATTACGAAGTTGGCGGCTATCATCCACTAACAAGATAGCTGGCTTGTCTTCCCAGTTACTATCAATACTTTCATCTACGTTTTGACTATTTAAAAGCTGTATATCATCTATGGGGAAAGTCACAATAAACCTGGTACCTTTGCCCAGCGAACTGTCGACAGATATTTCGCCCTGATTCATAGCCACCAACTCTTTAACTAAAGACAAACCAATTCCCTCGCCTGCTGCTTCGGGAGATGGATCTATTCTTTTGTAACGTTTAAAAATTTCTTGATGGTTAGATTCGTCAATACCTTTCCCATTATCTTTAACGCTCAGTGTTAGATTATCTTCATCAAAAACGGCAGAGAATTTAATTACTCCATTGTTTTCGGTAAATTTAACCGCGTTAGTAATGAGGTTACCAATAATCGACTCTAAGCTACCTTTTAAGAGTGAAATAGTGCCACTCCCTCGTGTATTCACATCGAGTACTTGGCGCTTTGTTTTCACTAATGAGTCTAAACTTGATGCTATAATTTTAATGTCATCTACAGAGTACAACCTAAAGTTTTCGAGCGTTGAAGTACCCAGTTTGTCTACCGTGTTCACTTGATCTAATAAGTTTTCCATTCTTTGAACATTGTGGACTAACGCCGAGATATTAAGCGTTTCTTCCTCTAATTCACTTTTCTTCGAATTACCTAACTCGCTCATAATGAGTTGCAGTGGCGTGCGAAGTTCGTGCGAGACATCGCTGAAAAGCCGAATTTTGTTTTGCGCTAATGCTTCTATTTTATTCTTATGCTCAGCACCGTACTTACCTAATACCTTCTGTACTAGCGAGGTATTTATAACCGCTAAAGCCAATAATTTTAGATAGCCTTTTCTGTACAAATATAAACAGAGAAACGTAAGAATGGCATACAGAACGTAGGCATAGCGACTTAAATAGAATGGCGGATTTATTTTGAAATGTAGGGAATTAATAGGGTTTTCAACATTACTATGGGGTGACTGTACCCTAGCTTGCAGTTCAAAATTACCATAGCCAATATCAGAAATAGCCAAATTCATACTTGATGCGTTATGAGTTTGCCAATCTTCAATATACCCGAGTATTCTAAACTCTAGTTTATGTTTGTAGCTTTCAACGTAGCTATTGGATGCGACACTGAAATTAAGTGTCTGATAGCCGCTACCGATAGTAAACGCAGAGTTAGAAAAAATAGGGTATGAGGACTCTAGCTCACCCTTCTCATTGAGCCATTCGGCTTTGAGGAAAGAAATTTTTGGTGCAACGTTTGCCTCACTCAAACTTTTGATTATTACTTTCTCATTGATGCTATAAGCAAATCTATCTCCTTCGATAACGATATTATCATTTAGTTCGTGAATTCCTCCGAAATCAAAGTCGACATCCCAAATACCATTCTCGCTATCTAGTTGATACAAGTTGTCGTCACTTGTATCATAAAGAAAGAGTCCAATATTTGTAGTAAACCAGAAATTTCCATTGCTACTTAAAAGCCCCGCTCGAACAAATCTAATATCGGGATTATCTAGTAATTTACTTTTTGAAATGTCACCAGTAGTACTATCTATTTCACTGAGTCCACTGCCAGAGGAGCACACCAAATAAGTATCGTTGAATTCTATGATACAAGTGATTCTGCTCCAACCTGTCTCTGAGGGAGGCAACACCTTCCAATTAAACTTAGACAACTGAATATGTATGGAACTGTTCACGTCGTATCCCATTAGCTCGCCAGAAGATAAGACAATAGAGTTTTTGAGAAATGGGGGCGCATCAAATTCATCTAAAATTGAAGCTACATCAGCTAGATAATATTTCCATCCATCTTCCGTGTGGGCATATGCATAGTATTTATTATCACTTAACTTGATAATGTGATTGTAGGGGTTTGAGCAGAAATTTATTTCCCCTCTCTCTTTCAAATAAATTTCTTCAAATTTAATTGCGTAACTATCTAGGCATTTCGCGGCTTTGAAAGTGTGGGGAGTTAACGAGCCATTTTTAGTTTGCAACAAATAGCTATTACTAGCATCTTTTATAAATCCAACTCCCTCCCTTGTTGTACCTGCTGATCTAATATTTTTTTGGTAGAGGACTTCATTTAAACTCAGATAGTTAACTGCCTTTTGAGAATCTGACAACGCAATCAATCCCAACTGTGTTGATGCGAGAATCAACCCTCCGTTTCTTAACTTATTAATTGCTACTATCGAGTGTATCGCATCTGATGTGATAATTGGATTCATCCAATCAATCGCTGTAATAGTATCCCCAATAACTTTGTATAGCCCGCCCGCAGCAATCCAGATATTTTTCTCGTCAGCGATAAATATTTTGCTCAATGGCTTTCTTATTGTTAAGGCTGTATCAAAAGGATAAAAACTTTTCGTATTTTTTTGCTCATCTATTATGTAGATACCTTCAGGTCCGCCTACATATTGCTTGAAACCAAAATAAGAAATAGCAGTAAACTTTGATAATTTGGGATAATCTTGTGTCAAAGGGTTGAGCTTCACACTCTGACCAGTCAGATCTATCTCTATATGGTACGTTTCTGAAATCGCGTGTACGCTAGTTTGATTTGCAGACACTAATGAATAGGCACCAGCTAAAGATCTAGATGAAATTACATCTGCCCAATGTTGTATTTCTCTCGTTGTTCTATTAACAACGTATATACCGTTAATTAATGAGATTACTAAATAGTCAGGCGTTACAACTAAATTCCAAACACTCTTTAAGTCTGAGGAATCAGAAATAAACTGTTCTGATACTCCTGTCTTTAGATTGTATTTAAAAACACCAACCCCGAACTCACTAACCCAAAGATAGCCTTGCTCATAAGCCACATCTGAAATTATGCCTGTTTCTAAATTAGACTGGTTATAATTTACTTTTTGGGTATCTTGTCCAACAATCTGAAAAACGCCATTTTCTGCGGCAAGGTATATAGCTTCATCAACAACCTCTATATCCCATATTACCCCTGCGGGAGTCCCCGCAAATACGCTACGCCCGTGGAAGCTTTCACTTCCGACTGATGCAAAAACATCGAAATCCAGTAACAAAACAATAACAATTGAGCCAAAAAACGAGCGATTGACCCATTTCATTTATATGTCCCTATATTCATATTCAATGCTCATAGTTATTTATTATTCTGTAATTGCTGAACTAGCAATACCGATAATAATTAATACTATAAGAGTAAAACACTATGAATATCGAACAAAAAACAAACATTCAAGAGTTGGATGAGAAAGATTATACTAATGTCTATGGTGGAATTAGTTCTTTTGCGGCTTTTCCAGGGTTGGGTTATAAAATTGAACCAGAAAATCCAACCCCACCAGGCATAGGTCTAGACTCACTACACCAACAACCACCGCATACCGGCATTTTCGGCGGCTAATTGGTCGTAAATGAAATCCCCCACATACAGGCAGTCTTCGGGTTGTAGCTGCCAGTGTTGGGCTATGTGTAATAATGCGGTGGGGTCGGGCTTGGCGGGTGCATCTTCTCGGGTAAGTACAAACTCAATGGGTATGCGGTTGTTGGCTATTTTAATGGTAGTGGCTTCTCGGCAGTTGCGTGTAACAATAGCTATGGGCAAGTTATTCTCTAAAACCTTATCTACCATTTGCTTACCAAGGGGTAGCCATTTCGCGTTTTGGGCGTCGGTTAGTTCGTGTTGCAATATGGCGTGGTTGGCTCCCGCTTTTTCTTGTTCACACACCATATTGTCTATAAACGTAAGAATGTCTTCATCTTGCGGGCAGCCTATGTCGGATCTCATTTGCGAGAAGTTAAGGCTAGACTCAACTAAGGTGCCATCTAAATCAAAAATAACACCTTTAATACCGCTTAAATCCATTCTTTATACTCTTTAATTACGTTTAAGGTAGGCAAGGCTATTTGCCCTTGTGCTATAACATTGCCACAAGCTTGGCTGTGTTTCCGTTAACTTTTAGTTAGTTAACTTATTTTCTGTACTCGGAATCTTTAATATCTACTAACATACGCATTCACTTTCATTTAGCATAGCGGCTCTTTTTTCTAAGCTTCATATTTTATAGGTTACTAATGGGTGTATTCGCAGCACTAGGAACGGCACTTTGTTGGGCAATTGCCGCCCGTTTGTTTAGGGGCACAGGCAACGCGTTTTCTCCTCTTACCATGAATTTTTGGAAGGGCCTTATCTCTATTGCTATTTTGGCTGTCGTTATTGCGGTAGTGCAGCCAAATGCTTATGAAACCAACGCTGTACTTTGGCTGTTATTAAGCGGCTTTATTGGCATTGGTATTGGCGACACCTGCTTTTTTAAAGCATTAAAATCTATTGGTGATAGCCAAGCGGTATTAGTAGCCGAAACCCTAGCGCCTTTGTTTACTGCCCTTTTTGCTATGGCGTTTATTGGTGAATGGATAACCTGGCAGCAGTGGGTGGGTATTGCCGTAGTGCTATTGTCGGTCGACATGGTGATAAAAGCCCGTAAGCGAAATACCACGCACGTATTCGCAACCTCAGGCTATATGTATGGTGTGGGGGCGGCATTATGCCAGGCCGTAGGCGCTGTGGTTAGCCGCGACATTCTAGGTAGTGGTGATATAGACGCTGCCAGCGCGGCCTTCTTGCGCTTGGTAGGCGGTATGGTTTTTGTCGTACCCTTAATTGTGATTACCCGCACTAAATGGATGCCAGTATTAGCAACCAATCAACGGGTTTGGCCTGCGTTTGTACTGGCTACCTTATTAGGCACTACCGCCGCTATTTACCTGCAAATGTTTGCTTTTGCTTATGCGAAAGCTGCCGTGGTGCAAACCTTAATCGCTACCAGCGCGTTAATGTCGCTAGGCGTTGCTTGGGTTATGGGCGAAAAAGCCACGAAGGCTACGCTGATATGGTCGGTAATTGCGTTGGTGGGTGTGGGGATTCTAGTGGGGTTTGGTAACGCTCAAGACGTAACCTCTCATTAATATAAGCCCCCCTTAACCAAGGCCGATGGTATTTATCATCGGCTTTTTTATTACCTCCCTCTTTGAAGCGCCATATTTCGCCACCATAATATAATTGTTGTACTGGTTCTTTTGCTGGGCTCTTTACCTTAACCTTTTACCTTATTGTTGAGACATTATATGAAACGGGTTTTCTTATTCCTTGTTACCAACTTAGCCGTAGTGTTAGTGCTAGGTATTGTGCTGAATATTGTGTTTGCTGCTTTTGGTATTGATAATCGCAGTATTACTGGGCTATTAGTTTTCTCTGCGGTATTTGGTTTTGGCGGTGCGCTTATTTCATTAGCCATGTCGAAATGGATTGCCAAACGAAGTACGGGTGCCCAGGTGATTGATAACCCCACCACCCCAACTGAACACTGGTTAATTAATATGGTCTCTGCCCAAGCTAAAAAGGCGGGTATTGGCATGCCAGAGGTAGCAATTTACGACTCCCCTGAAATAAACGCCTTTGCAACCGGCATGAATAAGAACAATGCCTTAGTTGCCGTAAGCAGTGGCTTATTAAATGGTATGAGCGAAGATGAAGCGGAAGCGGTGCTTGCCCACGAAGTATCACACATTGCCAATGGCGACATGGTTACCCTTACGTTAATTCAAGGGGTTGTGAATACCTTCGTTATCTTTTTAGCGCGCGTAATTGCCGGTGCTATCTCTAATGCTGCTCGTGGCAGTAATAACGGAAGCAGTGCATTAGGCGGCTTTGCTTATTACGGCATTGTGTTTGTACTTGAAATGCTGTTTGGCATTTTGGCTAGCATTATTGTGATGTGGTTTTCTCGTCAACGTGAATACCGGGCCGATGCAGGCTCAGCCAAATTAGTGGGCAGACAGAAAATGATAGCGGCGTTAACGCGCTTAAAATCGAACAGTGAAAGTCAGTTAGATGGCACCATGATGGCCTTTGGCATTTCGGGTAAGTCGGCATTTTCAGAATTATTTATGAGCCACCCGCCCTTAGATAAACGTATAGATGTGCTTAGACGTCGCGCGAAAGCGAAATAATAAAGGGAGTTACCACTATGACAGCACCTAAAGCGATTTTTTTCGACATTAACGAAACCTTGCTTGATATGGCAGAAATGAAGCATGGTTTAGCGCCATTACTCGGTGGCAATGAAGACTTGGTCGATTTGTGGTTCGCCAACCTTTTGCATCACTCGCTTGTCGATATAGCTTCTAACCAATTTCATGATTTTATCAATATTGGGGCAGCTGCCTTGGTGATGGTGGCGCATAGTAAAGGTTTTAACGTATCTGAAGATGAAGCCCTTAATGCCATAAAGAGCCACATTACCAAGCTTCCAGCGCATGATGATGTGAAGCCGACACTTTCAAAGCTTCAGTCATTAAACGTGCCGTTAGTGGCGCTATCTAACTCCTCTATTGAAGGACTAAAAGCGCAACTGGAATTTGCAGGCATCAGTGAATGCTTTTCGCATGTACTGAGCACAGAAAAAATTAAAACGTATAAGCCCTACCCCGATGTGTATCGCTGGGCGTGCAAAGAAGTTGGCGTTGAGCCAGAAGATGCCATGATGGTAGCGGCACATGGGTGGGATGTGAGTGGTGCAAAGGCCATAGGTATGCAAACCACGTTTGTAAACAGACCTGGCAAAATGATGTATCCGTTGGGGCTTTCACCCGATTTGAACGTAGAAAGTTTAACTGGGCTTGAACAAGAAATGAAAAAGGGCGCATAAAGCACCCTTGGTATATAAAGTGTAGCAGGCTTTAGTTATCAGTTTTAGCAACTAATTGTCTGCCTTTAAACCCGTTAGTCGAACAGTTTGAACGCTTAGTTTCTAGCGCACCCAACTGACGCTTTAACCAAGACTTTTGAATACCCGATTTCGCTGCATCCATTTCACCACTAACTCGTGAAATTTCTTTACCCACATTCACGCACGCTTTAGCGGTTGGCTGAAACCCGCCATTTGCTAAGGCTGCAGAAGAAATTAATAATGCGACTGATGCGATTATAGCTTGCTGTTTCATACGATTCCCCAACGGCCTGATATAGTTCAAGCTCATTTATTTAGATAGAGATAAGGCTATCCGATACCCTGATTGTGTTGAAACTATAGCAATTATGATCTTATTTTTAGGTGTTACGAATTATACCTAATGATAATAAATTGAGGTATACCGCAACGTCCCATGCCTTTTATTTACCTCATCATGTATTCGTATTGCTCATGATTTTAGAGGTGTTGCTAATGTTTCTTATCTTGTTATCGACCTGGTGTAAGCTTTCACGAGAACCCTTCCTTAGTTGAGGTTACAGTAACAGCTTTCTGTAACAGCAATGTTATCGTGACAACAAATCCGCTTTATTAAAACATCAATTAAATCAGCTAACAAGCCAAGTGGAAAACTTAGCGACAACATAGATTAAACAAAATCTAATTATAGCCGTGTACCCACGCCAATCGACTCTAACGTATCGAGTATAGCATCTGCTAGCGAAGCTAGCGGTGTAACGTAACTGGCCGCATTTAATTCTATTGCCACCTTGGGCATACCAAACACAACACAGCTTTTTTCATCTTGGCAGAACGTAGTGGCGCCTTGTTGTTTCATATGCAATAAACCGTTAGCGCCGTCACGTCCCATACCGGTTAGCAACACCCCTACAGCATTTGCCCCAGCATTAGCCGCTAGTGAATTAAAAAGTACGTCTACAGACGGTTTGTGCCCCGATTCTCTTGGGCCATCAGATAAGGCAATACGATAATCTGCGCCGCTGCGCTCAACAACCAAGTGCTTATCACCTGGTGCTAAATAGGCATGCCCTGGTAACAGACGCTCACCGCCTTTTGCTTCACTTACCTCTATTTCACACAGGCTGTTTAGCCTACGGGCGTAGGTTGTCGTAAAGCCCGGCGGCATATGTTGGGTAATAACAGTAGCAGGCGCGTTTTTAGGGAAATGCATGAGTACATCTTTAATCGCTTCTGTGCCGCCAGTAGACGCCCCCATTCCTATCACTTTTTCGCTACCCGTGTAGCGCATAGCAGCATGTTGGGATGCGCGCGATTGTGTAGGTGCACTTAGTGTGGAGTGCGCCGCCATTCTAATTTTTTCCGTTATTACCGAACGATACTTTTCCATACCTTGAGCCACACCCAGCTTGGGTTTTGGTACAAAATCTACCGCGCCTAGTTCTAACGAACGAAGTGTAGCATCAGCCCCTTTTTCCGTTAACGTAGACACCATAACAACCGGTGTAGGGCAGGCTTTCATCATAACTTCTAAAAACCGTAAGCCATCCACCTTGGGCATTTCAATATCAAGGGTGATCACATTAGGCTTAAACTCTTGCACCATTTTTTTCGCTACAAACGCATCGGGTGCCGCACCAACCAAAAGCATGTCAGCTTCATTATTGATAATTTCAGATAATAACTGCCTGATAAGCGCAGAGTCATCTACCACGAGAACTTTGATGGGCATTGTCAGGCTCCGTTAGCGAGAAATCATCGGGGGTGGCTTGCTGAGATAGCAGCACGCGGTGGCTAGATTCACGCTCATACAAACTGGTATTATTAAAATTTCTAATTCGCTTCATATATACATTACCTTCATCCGGCAGAAAGTATATTTTGCGGGCGTAGTCGGACATTAAGTCACTATTTAATAGTGGAATGTTTTCCCTAGTTAAATAGTTAACAACAAACTCAGCGTTAATTCTGCCAATATCTTGTTGCACAAACCCAGCAAGCACTTTACCGCCCCCAAAAGCTTTAGCCACCAGCTTTTCCTTTCTTGCCCCTAGCGTGATGAGTTTTTCAATAAGCATATCCATAGCATGCACACCGTATTTAGATGCAAGGTTGCTATCTAGCTCGCTGGCTAAATTCAATTCAGGCAACATAAAATGGTTCATACCGCCAATCTTCTTTTCTGGGTCGTAAATGCATGCGGCAACACAAGACCCTAAAATAGTGACTAACACCTTATTAGAAGCGGTGGCAACGTACTGCCCTGGTAATAATTTAACGGCTTCTTTTCGAAATCGGTTGTCGAAGTAACTGATAGGTTGTTCATCTTGGCTCATACTGCTAACCCCTTTTAATTTACTGGCCGGTAAATAGTTTTACCCATAGGCCGTACCAACTCAGGGTACATAGTGAAGTTTTCAGAATGACCGGCTACATACATTCCCTCAGGTGTCATTAACTTAACCATTCGGGATAGAATTTTGCGCTGGGTGTCTCGATCGAAATAGATCATGACGTTTCGACAAAAAATAATATCTATTGGGCTTTCAATGTCCCATGTGGGCGACATCAAGTTTAGGGTTTCAAACTGCACCATGCGCCTAAGCTCATCGGCCACACGCACTTTCCCTAACTGTGCGCCTTTGCCTTTGTAGAAAAACTGTTCGCGATAATGAGGAGGTAATTGATCAATGCCATTTGCACTGTAAATCCCTGCAGCGGCTTTTTGTAGCACTCGGCTGTCGATATCAGTGGCAACAATAGAGACAGGGGGAGTAAAGGTGCCAAATACCGACGCTACTGTCATCGCGATGGAATAAGGCTCCTCCCCTGTACTACTGGCCGAACACCAAATGCGTTTGGTATTGGGGTGCTGCTTTAAGTACGTTGAAAGCGCTTCAAAATGATGAGGTTCTCTGAAAAAAGAGGTTAAATTTGTCGTTAGCGCATTAACAAAATGTTCTTGTTCTTGGTGGTTGTCGGCCACCATTGCCAAGTAGTCTTTGAAACGGGTTAATTTTAATATGCGCAGGCGCCGCGCTAAGCGGCTATACACCATGGCATCTTTAGAGTCGGCTAGGCGAATACCGGCACGCTCAAACAGTAGCCGCCTAACTCTATCGAAGTCTCGCCGACTGTAGGCAAATTCCCTTTGCGCCACTACTTCGTGTAACTCGGTCATACACTAAAAGGCCTCCCACTCTGCTTCATCCGGCGACATTGGGTTTAACGATACTCTTGGCTTAGAAGGCCCCGGCCCCGATATCGCTCTTGGAGAGGATGTAGGAAACGATGCCATGCTATTCGATGACGTTGAGGCTGAACTAAAGCTCTGTTGTCCCACTTTAAATACAGCTACCCGCTGTGCTAATTGCCCAGACTGCTGCCTCATACTGTCTGCGGCGGCTGCCGCTTCCTCTACAAGTGCTGCATTTTGTTGGGTCATTTCATCCATTTGCACAACAGCGTTGTTGACCTCTTGAATACCGGTGGCTTGCTCAGAACTTGCTGCGGCAATTTCTGACATAATGTCGTTCACCCGCTTAATTGCCGTCACAATATCCGCCATGGTTTCACCAGATTTATTCACCAAGACATTACCGTTGGTAATTTTCTCTACCGAGGTTGAAATAAGGCCTTTAATATCTTTAGCCGCTTCTGCTGAGCGCTGGGCTAATGTGCGTACTTCCGATGCTACTACCGCAAACCCCCGGCCTTGCTCGCCAGCTCGCGCCGCTTCTACCGCGGCGTTTAGGGCTAATATGTTGGTTTGAAATGCAATGCCGTCAATAACACCAATAATGTCAGAAATGCGCTGGGCCGAATCGTTGATTTCCCCCATGGTATGAACTACTTGTTCAATCACCTTTCCGCCTTCTGATGCCACATCAGATGCCTGACTAGCCAAACCTTTTGCTTGGTCGGCATTTTCCGCATTTAATTTTACCGTACCGGTAAGCTCTTCCATGGCCGATGCAGTTTCTTCCAAGCTAGATGCTTGCTGCTCGGTACGACTGGATAAGTCGGCATTTCCTGTCGCAATTTCATTAGAAGCGGTATCGATGGTTTCTACCGCATCGTGAATTTTGATAATGGTATCGCGTAGTTCATCTACAAACTGGTTAATAGACTCACCAAGCACTTTAAAGTCGCCATCTAGTGGTTCTTCAATGTTATGCAGTAAGTCACCTTCAGTAAGCTTAGACATCACAGTTTTGATACTGTCTACTGCTACCGTGCGCCCCGTAATGTCGGTAGCGTACTTCACTACCCTAAAGGGTTTGCCGTTTTGATCGAGTATAGGATTATACGAAGCCTGAATATAAACAGCATTGCCTAGTTTACTAATACGCTTGTACTCGCCACTTGCATAAACCCCTTTGCGCAATTGCTCCCAAAAGGCGGCGTATTCTGGGCTATTTTTAAAAGCAGGTTCTACAAATATGCTGTGATGCTTTCCTTTCACTTCATCTAGGGTGTAACCAAGCGCCGATAAGAAATTACTGTTGGCATCTAAAATCACGCCATCTAAATCAAACTCGATAACCGCTTGAGATTTGCTTATTGCGGTTAACTGCCCTTCAAAGTAAGCGTTCTTAGCTTTTTCGGCGGTAATATCAGTGGCGAATTTTACCACCTTAAAAGGTTGCCCGTTGCTGTCTAAAATAGGGTTATAAGAAGCTTGGATCCAAATTTCACTCCCCCCCTTACCTAACCTTTTAAATTCACCTGTTCGATAATTCCCCGCTTGCAAATCTTTCCAGAAAGCAGCGTATTCAGGGCTAAGTTTTACCTCCCTTTCCACGAACGTACTGTGATGCTTACCCTTTACTTCCTCTAGGGAATACCCCATTACACTAAGAAAGTTATCATTCGCGGTAAGAATATTGCCTTGTAAGTCGAATTCGATAACGGCTTGCGACTTACTAATGGCGTCAATTTGCCCTTTATAATCGGCGTTTTGCTTTTTCTCAGCGGTGATATCAATAGCAAATTTCACAATAGCGGTAACCTTGCCATTGTGATCAAAAATAGGGTTATAAGAAGCTTGGATCCAAACGTCTTCACCCTTGTTATTTAATCGGCAAAACTCACCGCTGTGTGCTTCACCGCTTCGCAATACCGACCAAAAATCTTTGTATTCTTGGCTACTGGCGTATTCTCGAGTAACAAAAAGGCTGTGATGTTTGCCTTCTATTTCGCTTTCTGAGTAGCCCATGGCTGACAGAAAATTTTCATTCGCTTTAACAATATTGCCATCGGGAGAAAAAAGAATAACCGCTTGGCTTTGGTTAATGGCACTAACCATACCCGCGTGCTGATCTTCCTGTTCGTTATCACTCCATTGCACAACATACTGAGCGGGCTCTGAGCTTGACGCACTAAGGGGGGTAATGTTGAGGGTAAACACACTCTTAGCCAATTGCGCATAAAGACTTTCTTCGCGGCACTGCAATATTTGATTCAGCAGTTGGGTATTGCCTTTTATGACTGCCGATAAATTTTGCCCTTTTAAAGAAGCATGGCCGCCATGAGTGGAAACCGTAAAATCATCAGGGCATTGCTGCGCCAGCGCTAAAAACGCAGGGTTGTGATATACAATATTACCCGCGCCATCAATTACCATAATGCTAGCGGTGCTTGCATCGAGAATTTGCGTTTTAAGCTGCGCCTCGTGCTGTGCAGCTTTAAGCTCATCATTGTTGAGAAAGTTAAACACGCCCATAACCAGTTCATCCTAAATTTGCGAAATTTTTTACCGTTGCCGTCTTAGCTGTTACGCGTCCTCATTAACGCTTTGGGGAGCAACTAAGCCCATTTCTTCACTGGTGATAAGGCTTTCAATATTCACCAGAATAACCATCTGACCATCTACATCTGTTAACCCGTGCAAGTACCGGCTATCAAAAGCCACACCAAATTCAGGCGGTGCTAGAATTTGATCTTCCATTAACCGAATAACATCCGATACGCCATCTACCACAATGCCCACAATGCGATCTTGTATATTGAGCATAATCACAATAGTAAATTCGGTATATGTGGCTTCGCCAACGTTGAATTTAAGGCGTAAATCTACAATAGGCACAATGTCCCCTCGCAAATTGATTACCCCTTTTATAAACGCTGGCGCATTAGCAATTTTAGTGACTTGCTCGTAACCACGAATTTCTTTTACCGTTTTGATATCTAAAGCGTAGTGCTCATCGGCAAGTACGAAACTTAGATATTCTTTGTCATCGCCCCCGATAACAGCCTGATGTAATGCGGTATCACTCATGCGAGCATGTCCTCTAATTGACTTGACGTATAAGTAGTTGCGATAGAGTCGGCATCGATAATAAGCGCAACTTTTCCGTCGCCCATAATAGTAGCGCCGGCAAGTCCAGCCACTTTTCGATAGTGAGCTTCCAGGCTCTTTATTACCACTTGTTGCTGGCCAACTAAGGCGTCTACCAGCACTCCGAAGCGTTTCTTACTACTTTCAAGTAATACAACAATGGCTTCTGTGGGTTTACGGTTGGCGTTTTCTACGTCCATATAATCGTGAAGTGGAACAAGCGGCCAATATTGGTCACGTACATAAAGCACCGTATCGTTGCCTAGGGTTTTAAGTTGGCTGGCAGTGGGCTGAAAAGACTCCACAATGTTAAGCAAAGGTATGACAAAAATCTGATTGCCAACTGACGCGCACATGCCATCAACAATAGCGAGGGTAAGCGGTAAATGTATGAAAAAGCCTGAGCCCTCTCCTAATGAAGACTCTATTTCAATCCGTCCACCAATGGCTTCAATATTCCGCTTTACTACATCCATACCCACACCACGGCCTGACACATCGGTTACCGCTTCGGCAGTTGAAAAACCAGCTTGAAAGATAAGCTGCCACACTTCGCTGTCTGGCATGTCATCGTCAACAGTTAAACCATTGGAACGTGCTTTTTCTAAAATACGCGCCCTATTCAGCCCGCCGCCATCATCAATGATTTTAATAATAATACTGCCGCCTTTTTGCTCAGCGCCTAGAATGACGGTTCCCATTTCGGGCTTACCGGCGGCACGTCGCTTTTCGGGCAACTCAATACCATGATCGATACTGTTTCTAACCAAATGCGTTAATGGGTCGACAAGCTTTTCAATCAGGCTTTTGTCGATTTCTGTATGAGCGCCTTGTAATACTAAATCAACTTTTTTATCTAGCTTGCCAGCCAAATCACGAACTAGCCTAGGGAAGCGATTAAATGTAGCGGTTAGCGGTAACATTCTGACTGACATTACCGATTCTTGAATTTCACGAGTATTGCGCTGCAGTTCGTCTATCGCCACTTGCAAACGCTCACCTACTTGCCCATCTACTTCCTGTCCAATCATCGATAGCATAGATTGAGTGATAACGAGCTCGCCGACTAAATTAACCATAGAGTCGATTTTTTTGGTATCCACTCGAATGGAAGCGCTATCGCGACCAACACTTTTTTTATTCGTCTTAATAGGCGGCGCAGCATCACTCGCTTTTGGCGGTGACTTTTTCTTTAATGCAGATGTTTCACCTGTACCCTTTGCCGCAATAGGGTCTAGCACAAATAGTTTAGGTGAAATTACGGCTTCAGAATTGTCAGGTGTTGCCTTGTTTTCAGGCAGCTCTGTTGTATCAAAAAAGCCATAGCTGTTATCGCTGGCTGCTGGTGTAGAGACCTGCATTTCTGGTTCATCAAAAAAGCCGAAGCCGTCGTCTTCTGCGCTAGCGACTGCTTCGCTGGGCGTATCATCAAAGAACCCAAAACCATCATCACTTTGTGTCGACAACTCAACGTCGTTAATCTCGGCCTGTTGGCTAATGTTTGTGGTGAGGTCGGGCTCATCATCAAAAAAGCCAAAGGCGTCGCTGTTGTCATTTGAACTATCGCTGCTGTCAGCATCTGAACTGCCGTTGCTATTGTCAAAGCCGTTAGCGTTATCGACACCGTTAGAAGTATCAGCCGCGGCTGCACCTTGGATTTCAGATAGCGCCCTTTCCAGCTTGGTAATACTGACGGCAATGGCTTGTTCTGGCACATCGACCTGATCGCGATAGGCAGATAACGTCGCTTTTAATACATCAAGGGTTTCTAGTAACAGGTTAACGATATTGGTGGTAACAGATATCTCTTGATTACGGGCTTTATCTAGCAGGTTTTCCATTACATGGGTAAGGTTCATTAGGGCATTGAAACCAAAAATGCCACTGCCCCCTTTTATAGAATGGGCCGCGCGGAAAATACTGTTGAGTTCTTCCGGGTCAGGCGAGTCTACATCAAGGCTAATTAGCAGTTGTTCCATGTCGTCGAGATGCTCATCGCTCTCGTCAAAAAACACGCCATGAAATTGCTCAATATCGATGCTCATTCTGAATCCTTCCAGGCCGGTATGATGTGAAGAGGATTAGCCCAAAACGCGCTTTGTCACATCTAGCAGCTTATTAGGATCGAAAGGCTTCACCATCCAACCTGTAGCACCCGCCGCTTTCCCTTTGGCTTTCATCTCTGGGCCTGCTTCTGTGGTAAGCATTACAATAGGCGTGCGATTGAAACCGCTTAAACTACGTAAATTTTTGATGAGTGTTAAACCGTCCATGCGAGGCATATTTTGGTCGGTCAATACAAACCCAAATTGCTGAGACTTACATTTGTCTAATGCTTCTTGACCATCTTGTGCGGTAGTAACCGTGTAGCCAGCACCTTTTAAGGTCATCTCTACCATTTGACGAATTGATATAGAATCGTCGACTACTAAAATATGCTTGCTCATCCTTTCTATTCCCTCACTGCTTAAAAGTAATAACTTTTGATGTCAAAATCCTTTGTACCCTAGAATAACTCTACCTCTCCCGACTGCATGGATGTTGCAGATACTGGGTTATGATCGGTTTTTCCTCGTTGGGCAAGCGCTTGTTGGTAAGCCTTTAATTCAGAAGCAAATGCTTCCAAATTTTCAGGCTCTAATTGTTGGAGTCGCTCGATAATAAATTTCACAATATCTTTTGTATAATCAATGTGCTGGCCATTTATATCGCCAAACTGCATGCCTCTTATCGCGTTATTTATTGCATCATCAAGTTGTTGGCCAATACCCTCTAGTTGCTTGGTGGTAACTTGGTCTGATTCTGCTTTGCGAATAATGTCTTTTAGCTCTTTACTGATATGGTCTTTGGCTTCAACCACATGGGAAATATCTTGAGAAGCAACGAACTCGGCAGTTTCTGTGAGCTTATCTACCAGACCTTTAATATTTTCTACCTGCTTCTTAATAACATCACTGAACTGGGTTGAGCGGGTAGATAACGCCCGTACTTCATCGGCCACCACGGCAAAGCCCCTTCCCGCTTCACCGGCTCGCGCCGCTTCAATGGCTGCATTTAACGCTAGCAAATTAGTTTGGGCTGAAATATCGTCTATTCCGCTAAGGGCATCGATAACCGTAGGCATTGCTTGTTGAATGATTTGTACTTGGCTCATTAAATGCTGCGTTGAAGAAGACATTTTTTCTGTGGAATCGATAAAGCTTACAAGGGTGCTGTCGGTATCTTGAGCAAAATTGCGCATTTTATCTGAGTAAGCGGTGCTGTTTGATGTATCAACGCTTAGCAGGGCATCAATGCAATTAACCTGTTCTGCCACAAGGTCTTTTAAACTGGTAAAGGCTTGGCTAAGGGTAACAACAGCATCATCTTGGGTTGTTCTAATAGAAGATAAATTGCCCTCACATATTGATAGCGAATGAGCAATCTCCCCCCCTGCTAATGCAATATTATCTTCTACATGACTGGTGCTGGACTGTGTTTCTTCCATAGAGGAATTAGCATCAGACGAGGTGTTCTTACTTGACGAATAAGCGACAAAGCCGATTAATACCACCGTAAGCAAAACAAAGCCGAACAGCGCTGAGCCTAGAAAGAACAGAGCCCAAGCCGCTAATAACCCTACCACTACGCCCACCAGATAGAGGTTAGCGCTACTTTTTGAATGTGTAGATGAACTTTCCACGTTTGAATGCAAAAGGATCTCCTTATACTTTGCCACTACTCCTTCATCACGCCCGATTAAACCGAGCGAAATATGCATGACGTGTGTTCAATGTCATAAAGGTACTTACTCTGTACATTGAAGGGGAGTAAGTAGGCAACGCGTTAGTCAGTGTTGATTACAATATGGACTAAGCGTAGTACCCAATTTGGAAAGTTGGCAAGTAACGAGATGCGAAAAACTGCTATATGTGCAAAAAACCTATGAAAGGCGGGGAAGTGTGGTTTTAAACTCAAAAGTCATTAATTTGTTATTTGCTGCATGAATAAGATTGATTTTGAAGGCTAAGAACGGCTGAACTTCCCTTATTCCAAAATTCTATATTCATGCCAATATAACGCGCTCCTGAGGCTGAACGCGCATGCTGTAATATATGAATATTACCATTTTCAGATAACTTAATGGTATCTGGGCCTAAAAAGCGCACCACAATGTTTCCTGCTGTCGCACAATTAAACTGATGCGTTCCTGTGGTAGCAGCATCCATTTTTTCATTCTTCGCCGTGTCTTGTACCGACATTCTTATTAACTTCAGTCTTTGCTTACCGGCGTTATCATAAATAACCAACCAGGTGCCCTTTTGAATTTCGTAACGGCTTGCCGCTTCTAGCGCTTTCACAAATCGCTGTTCTTGCGCTGACATGGCACTTACACACGCGCGGCGAGTCGTTACCAGTTTAGACGTTGCAAACTCACCTTCTGCTAATTCGCCCGCTTGTAAATTAAGTATGCCTGAGAATTGATTACAGCCAGTAAAGCCGGAAATTCTATTTTTTGTTACCAACTCTACGGTCATCATACTGCTATCGATAATGCCACCCATGTCGATACTCTCCACCTGCCAAGTACCGGTTAGGGTAGTTGCAGATTCATCTTCGCTCACTGAGTCTGCGTCTGAGGACATTTGACTGGCGTTATTACTACAACCAGTGACGATAAAAAGCAGACTCAATACAATTAAAAGTGAATTATGAAAATAAGAAGGCATGACTGATCCTAGCCGTTTTAAGATGAAGAAAAAGATAAAGGTACTTATGTACAATATTGCGTAATGTGGCCTGAAAGTAGCAAATATGCTCACTATTTGGAAGCGATACCTCAACCAACTTGCAAATAAGAACAATTATCAATAGCATGTAGTCTCTCAACTTGGGTACATACTATGTCTGCCGCTCGCATTTTAATAATAGAAGACGATATAACCCTTAGCGATCAGGTAGCTAGGCTGCTAAAAGAAAAAGGGTTTACCACTACGCAGTGCCTAGATGGCCAGAAAGGCTTGTTAGCGGCGCTGCAGGAAAGCTTCGATCTTATTTTACTCGATATTTTGTTACCTTCGCTGAATGGCTTGGCTGTTTTGAATCAAATTCGAAAAGTTAAGCATACTCCGGTAATGATGATTACCGCCAGTGGCGCTGAGCAAGAGCGTATTGAAGGCTATAGAAAAGGCGCTGATGATTACTTGCCTAAGCCGTTTAACTTCACAGAAATGATGCTTAGAATAGAGGCTTTACTACGTCGTAGCCAGCGAGACGCTATCCCCCCCAAACAAGCTTCACAGTTAATCATTGATGAGCTTCAACTTAACCGAATAAAGCAAGATGTTTGCTTTTCAGGTCACGACGTTGAGCTCACCCCCATTCAATTTAAGTTGTTATGGGTGTTGCTAGAAAATCACCATGAAGTGATGACCAAAGCCTTCTTATATCAAAGCGTGCTTAACAGGCCATTCAGCCGTTACGATAGAAGTTTGGACATGCACATCAGCCGTGTACGTAAAAAGCTTGTAGAAGCAGGTATGCCGCCAGAAAGGCTTTCTACGCTTCACGGAAAGGGCTATCGGTTTTCATGAAATATACCCTGTTTTGGCGAATGTGTACTGTTATTGGCGTGGGTACTGTACTGCTGTTTTGGGCCATTGACTGGTTAACAAATCATACCGAATCTAGCATGAGCTTTATTGCACAAGAACATCAACAGCAATTGCTAAATTACGGAAAAAAAGCCGATGAAATTTGGACAAATGAAGGCGAAGAAGCCTTGTCAGTTTGGCTTAAGATGCTTCAAGAAAAAGAGCAAACGTGGGTAGGCGTAGTCAGTTCAGAGATTACTCCTCTGGCCGACTCTACTATCTACAAACCCTTTTTCGACCGCTTTCAATACGGCAGAAGTGTGGAGTGGAAAATACACTTATATTTTCAGCAAAACCCCGTAATGGAAATTCCCTTTGCCGACGCCAATACCCACCTTTTAATTGAACTACCCCAACGCATGCGCCCAGGTGCCATGCTGCTATATGCCAATGCCATGCTGCAAATTGCACTGCCGCTAATATTACTGTGCATATTAAGTTTAGTGTTATACCGCCACGTTATGTCGCCTTTAAGAAAGCTGGAAAACGTCACAAAATCTTTCAGCGCCGGGCATTATGATGTAAGAACCAATGCATCGCTGCTTGAGCGGAATGACGAGCTTACCCGCTTAGCCGTTACTTTCGATATGATGGCCGATAGAACCAGCAAACTTATTTATAATCAACGTCAGTTGCTAGCAGATTTGTCTCATGAATTGCGTACACCCTTAACACGTATAGATATGGCGGTTGATTTTGTAGAGCAGCAAATTAACCCGCAACAAGCATTAGCGCGACTTCGCTACGAAGCATCTACTATGCGCAACCTAGTGGAAGACACGCTTACTCTCGCTTGGTTAAATACCGAGTCTCCACAGTTAAACGCTGAAGACTTCGATTTGGTGGAATTAATACAGGTTATATGCGAAGACGCACGATTCGAATACCCCGACAAAAACCTTGTTAGCACGCTGCCAAAAAAAGCGCCGCTGACCCAAAGCAGCCAAATAGCATTGGGCCAAGCAATAGAGAATATTATTCGCAACGCATTGCGGCATACCCCAGAAAAATCGGAAGTAGAGGTACTGCTCAGCAGCACCGAGAAGGGTTACCGGCTATGTGTAAAAGACAATGGCCCCGGTGTGCCTGAACATATGCTTGGGGACATCTTTAAGCCTTTCTTTCGGGTAGATAAAGCCAGAGTATCCAAAGGCGAACGAATAGATACATCGCAAAGCACTGGCTTTGGTTTAGGGTTGGCGTTAGCCCACCGACAAATTGAGGCCGTGGGCGGTACTATCAAAGCTCAAAATTATATGGATGACGCCGGCCAGCGCAGTGGGCTAAAAATTCAAATTGAATTGCCTAGCTCATCCACCACAGCTCGCTAATATTCACTCATACCTGCGTATTTTAGCGATAAGAGCGATATTGATTTAAGAATTTGCCCCTGCATTTTCACGCAACCGTTTAGGCTCGCTGACTAATCTGCGCCACGCCAATACAATGCCGGTATACACCAGCACACAAGCAAGCAAGGACACCACCCCTGCCACGGTTTGGCCCACAACCCCAAAGTATTCACCGGTATGTAGAAAGCGCGCCGTGCCCCACGCTTGACCACCAGGAGACCAATCTTGCTTTCTTAGCACCTTGGTTACTTCGCCTGTTTGGGTATCGGAAAAAAGCGAATACGCGAGTTCTTGCCTATGCCCTATGCTTTTATCAATGAAAAAACGTGCTTCCTGGATATCTTCACCTATTTCCATCCACATTGAATACCAATCTGCGTAGCCATTCGCGTTGGCGTGGTGCTGGGCTGAATTAAACAGCGTTTCATAGGGCACCACGTCAGCCGCTAAACTGGTAATTTCCTCATGCTGCTCTCGGGCAGGCACACTTTCACCAAAGGCGCCATATATGGCTTTATTGGCCCAATCGAAATGAAAAATAGTGGCGGTTAAGGCAATAACAAATAGCGGTATTAAACACCAGATACCGAAGACGACATGCCACTGACGATTCCGATGATGGGAATTCTGGTAGGTTTTAGGTAATAGAAACTGCTGTTTTAGGGCTCTTAAATTTAAACGCTTAGGCAACCATAAATACAGGCCACTTACGATTAGAAAGAGGAATACTAAGTTGGCATACGCTGTGATGTTTTTACCCACCACGCGATAGTCGCCCGCAAGAGATAAATAACGATGAAAGTCGGTGACTACATGGAAAAACTCCCCCACCATGCCCTCGCCTTCTCGTAGAATTTCGCCAGTATAAGGATGTAGTAAAAAGCTGTGTCGCCCCGCCCAAGCAGGGATAGCTGCGCCTTCGCGGTTTACCCACCGAACATAAATATGTGGTTCGTTAGGCTTCAATGCCTGTAGAATTGTAACCACTTCATCGGTGCTAATGCGCGCGCTAACGGCGCTATGCGCTTGTGTTTCAGTGTACCCGCCTATGCCCTCGCCTTCGTGTTGCACAGCCGCTTCACCCACATGTGTAGACAGCTTAGCAGGCTCTACATCATGCAGCCTTTCACTGAACTCTACAATTTGCCGTTCATAAGTCAGTAATACACCCGTAAAGGACATACACAAAACAAATATGCCGGCTATTAAGCCGGCAATAAGGTGGGTCCAAAAGACCCACTTCTTTATCGTTTTAGACACCATCAGGTTAACGACCTAGTGCTAAAAGTCGTAGGTTACTGATAGCCTGATATCTCTACCTGCTTCATGGGGGCCAATAACAGTGCCAAATACTTCGCTATAGTCACCCACGCTTGAATGGTCGATGTAGTACTCATCAAACAAGTTAGATACCGCTAGGTTAACAAGAATATTGCTTGTGGCCTGCCACTCACCATACAAGTCAACAAGTGTGTAGCTTGGTTTGTTTAAGCTATACAAGCTGTCTGTCCAGCCCAAATCAACTGCTTGGTGCAAGGTATCAATATCAATAGACCTAACCTGTCTGATGCTAGTCCCCACACTTATATCGGCGTTAACGGCGTAATCTACGCCAACCACTATGGTATCGCCGCGGCTATTACCTAAGCCCACAAATTCATAACCGTTTAAATCAATAGATGAATAGTCAACGCTGTATAGGCCGTCTCTTGGGTCTAATTCAGTATCGGCGGTCGAGAAGCCAAAGAAGAAGTCGAATGAATCGACGCGATAAGCAAGGTCGAATTCAATACCGCTGCTTTCTACGCTACCGATATTATTGAAAACAGAGTTTCCTTCAAAACCTTCAAAAATCACATCATCTAGGGTTGAGTTATAAACGCTTAATTTCGCATTTAAGTTATTCGCACTGTATTCAATAGACGCTTCAATGTTTTGTACTGTTTCGGGTACAAGATCATCAGCAACCACTGGAATATCTGAGCCATCATAAAGGTAACCGTCGATAGTAAAACCATCGCCAATTTCTTTTCCTCTAGCCGCTTCGGCATAACCCAAACCTAGGGTCCATGCTTCAGTAAGCTGATATGCAACACCAATATTAAAGCTTAGTTCAGAGTCGTCTAGTGAAGCTTCGCTGTCAGTAACCGGTGTGCCGTAATATTCTTCAAGCAATATGCGTTGCTGAAAATCATAGTCGTCGTAGCGTACACCGTAGCTAAGTAATAGCTCAGGGGTAATATCACTGTAACCCTGCGCATAAATACCCATTACGCTACTTTCTTCCGCGTTCTCTACCGCTCCTGCAGCTGGTCCACTTTCCACTTCATCGCTACGGTAATCTACCCCGTATACAAACTTGTGGTTTGCTGTTTCGCTGGTATTGCGAATATCAAAACCGTAGGTGTCTATTTCGGCTAACCAATTAAAACGGCCACCTTGAAATGAAGAATCGGTTTGATAAGCGGTGGCTTCTAGGTAAACCATATCGCTATGTGCGAAACGATAGTTTGCTACATAGGTATCACGCTCGGCTTCACTTGGGTAAAGCGCCGCACCTTCTAATACTACCCAGTTCGGGCGTGCTGAAAACTCACCTTCTTCGTCACGTTGCTCAACACTTAGCGACAAATAGTGATTTTCAGCAATATCGCCACTGGCTTTAAGGAACAACATGTCCTGATCGGCTGCTGTACCGTAAATTTCGTTACCGTCGCCATCTTCCATATTGTCGCGATCGACAGTGCTGTAATAACCTAGCACGCCCCATGTATCGCTTAGCTTGCCGTAAAGGCTGCCACTATAGCGCGTACCATCGTTCGAAAAGTAGCTTGCTTTAACACGGCCACCAAATTGCTCGCCTTCAGCTAACAGGTCATCCGCATCTTTGGTTTTAAAGCGAATTGAACCACCAATAGCGCCTGGACCACTGGTTGCTTCCCCAGCGCCAGCCTGCACATCAATTTGTTGTAACAAATCTGGGTCGATAGTGACACGGCCAATGTGATGGAAAAGTGTGGAGGTTTGCTGTGCACCATCTACTGTGACATTTAAATAAGCATCTTCTAGGCCGCGAATATATATTTTTTGTGCCACGCCAACTGAACCACCAACACTAATTGAAGGCGAGTAGCGAAATATATCAGCGAGATCATTAGCTTGGTATTGCTCGATGTCTTCAGCAGTAATACTTAGGTTTGTTGTAGCACCTACTACCGATATTTTTTCAACAGCGGCCGATTCGACAGGCTTAGTTTCATCAACTGCTTGTACTTGGGCATAGGAAAACGCGCTAGATAGAGTGCAAACCGCACCAATGAACACTCGTTTTTTCAAAGAAAGCTCCAATTAAATGTTTAGTTATTCTTAATAAGAAACATTCTCATTTACTTGATGAAAAAAAGGTAGTGTTTTTACAATTGTTACATTTTGAACTGATAGGAATTTTTAGAGGGTTATTCTTGTTCGTTTTCAGGCTGTTTACTTTGCTCATCGCTATTAGCTTGTTCAGCTAACTTTTCCCGTTCTGCTTTAGAAATATAAGCCGGCTTATTGCTCTTATGAATTTTAGCATTGGCCTTTTTATCTTTTTTCTGAAGTTTCTTGATGATTTTTTTACGACGGTTCATTCCCAATTGCCTCAACATCCTCACTCATTCTACTTATTATACAGTGTTCAAGGGTAAAGCTACCATATGCGTATTTATCGAATTCAAATATTGAGTGGAATGTAGATGCGGTGAGGGGCACGCCAGCGTGTTCCGCTAACTTGATACAACAACCTAGATCAAAAAAGCCCTCGCATTTCTGCAAGGGCTTTGTTGAATAATGGTGCCTCGACCCGGGATTGTAACGCGCGGTGCAACCGCAGGGACACGCCAGCGTGTTCCGCTAACTTGATACAACAACCTAGATCAAAAAAGCCCCGTACTTTCGTACAGGGCTTCTTGAATAATAGTGCCTCGACCCGGGATTGTAACGCGCGGTGCAACCGCAGGGACACGTCAGCGTGTTCCGCTAACTTGATACAACAACCTAGATCAAAAAAGCCCTCGCATTTCTGCAAGGGCTTCCTGAATAATGGTGCCTCGACCCGGGATTCTAACGCGCGGTGCAACCGCAGGGGCACGCCAGCGTGTTCCGCTAACTTGATACAACAACCTAGATCAAAAAAGCCCCGTACTTTCGTACAGGGCTTCTTGAATAATGGTGCCTCGACCCGGGATTCTAACGCGCGGTGCAGCCGCAGGGACACGCCAGCGTGTTCCGCTAACTTGATACAACAACCTAGATCAAAAAAGCCCCGAACATTTCTGTTCAGGGCTCTTCGAATAATGGTGCCTCGACCCGGGATCGAACCAGGGACACGCGGATTTTCAATCCGCTGCTCTACCAACTGAGCTATCGAGGCAAAATCTTTTAGCGTTTGGGCGTTTGCTGCCTGTCTCGCTGTGGGTGCGTATTAAACGGATTTCCGGCTAACAAGTCAACCGTTTTTGTCGGTTTTTTTTCGGTTTTGTTACCGTTTGCACATTGTTTATGCAAAATACGCTTTTTTGGTTACTTTTCAGGCGGAACATAGCCTTCAATCGTAGGCTCTACGCCATCGAACAAGTAAGCCGACATACTTTGCTCTAAAAACTGTCTGGCGGTCGGTTCCATCATATTTAACTTATTTTCGTTAATTAGCATGGTTTGTTTCTTTTGCCAGTCGGCCCATGCTTCTTTCGAAATGTTGTCGTAAATACGTTTTCCTAGCTCACCGGGGTAAAGCTGAAAATCTAAACCGTCGGCTTCTTTTTGTAAACGCTGGCAAAATACCACTCTACTCATTGTATGTCCTTAACCTATTCGATGCGCTAAAGCACATGCACTAATTGTTGAATGATTTTCTTAGTCGGAGCAGCTAAACCTACCTCAATAGGTTCGTTAAACATAAACCACTGGGCTTTTTGTTCTGCCACCTGCTTTCTGGGTACAGAGTTTACCACGGCAAACACCGGTGTTATATCCAAATGAAAATGGCTAAAGGTATGCCTAAACGCCGTTTGGGTTTCAAATGAACTGGCTTCAATACCTCGTTTGGCAAGTTCTGCTTCTGCACTTTCTATGTCTTGGGCTTCAATGAAACCATATAAACCGCCCCACAAGCCGCTAGAAGGCCGCTGCTCTAAATAAACCTGCTGTTGGAACAACGGCACTATAAGTAGCGTACTTCGCTCTGGAATCGCTTTTTTGGGCTTTTTACCGGGAAATTCTGTTTGTGCCCCTTGGGCATAGGCTAAGCAATCATGTTGTAACGGGCATTCATCACACTTTGGCTTACTGCGGGTACATACCATAGCCCCCAAATCCATCATCACCTGAGTGTAGTTGGCACTGCGTTTTTCAGGCGTATTCTTTTCTGCCACTTCCCACAACGCATTTTCTACCGCTTTTTGGCCAGGCCAGCCGCCAATAGCATAGTAGCGAGCAAGCACGCGTTTTACGTTGCCATCTAATATAGGGTGGCGCTGATTTCGTGAAATAGACAATACCGCGCCAGCAGTAGAGCGCCCTATTCCCGGTAAGGCAATAACATCGTCTATATTGTCAGGAAACGTACCGCCATGATCTTCTACTATTTGCTTCGCCGCTTTATGTAAGTTTCTAGCGCGGGCGTAGTAACCTAAACCCGTCCAATGATGCAGTACGTCATCTTGCGCTGCATTGGCAAGCTCTACCACGCTGGGGAAAGATTGCATAAACCGCTCAAAATACGGAATGACGGTGGTGACTTGCGTTTGCTGTAGCATAATCTCAGATACCCACACTTTGTACGGGGTAATATCTTGTTGCCATGGCAGATGCTTGCGGCCATGAATGTCGTACCAAGCAAGTACTCGCTCAGCAAAAGTATTTGGGGTAACCGTATTTGTCATAAAAACTGCGCAGTGAATGACCGTTAGCTACATTTAATAGCCATTAGGTTTTATTGATAAATGGCCTGCTATGTTAGCATGTGAAGGTATAAATGTATTTTAGGAGTCTTTGTGACCACCAGCGCCCCTGTTCTATTTTTACCCGGAACCTTATGCGATGAACGTGTTTGGTTGCCCGTTTGGCAACGCATGAAAATTTCTCAACGTCGCTATGTACCCTTACAGTGGGCAGCCACCAAAGACGACATGCTAGCGCTTACTTCCGACCGTGTTATTCAAGATGAAAAAGTACATCTTGTGGGCTTCTCCATGGGTGGTTACATTTCCGCGCTATGGGCATCGCAGAATATGGAGCACGTGGCGTCTATTACGCTTATTGGATACGATGCTAAAGGCTTATCGAAAGAAGAAATAGCAAGGCGCAAACAGCTGGTTACTATGCTAAACAGTGGCGACTTCAAGCCAGAAAACCCTGCCTATTTTACGCGTTTTGTGCATCCAACTCATCAGGAAAGTCCTGATGTAATGGGCGTTGTACAATCTATGGCAGAAGATTTAGGCAAAAATACTTTGCTGGCTCATACGCAAGCCACATCGCCAAGGGAAGACTTTGTAAAAGCGTTGGCGAAATCGAAGGTGCCCGTCAATATTATTGCAGCAACTGACGATGAAGTTGTACCGCTTGCTTTGCTACAAGCTATGGCAGATAACATCGCCTCCGCGAACATATACAAGGTTGAAAATGCAGGCCATATGATGCTTCTGGAACAACCCGAAAAGCTTGCTACACTGCTTAGCAATTGTATAGATGTTTAAAAAAACCGCATTTTATGCGCACTTTATTAAATATAGCGTTGCATAACATGCCGCTAACTGGATAATGCGCCACCAGTAAATTGGGGCAAGAAAGGTATTGCAAATGAGGCAATTCAAAAGCCAGGCCGAGGCTGAAGCCGCTGGTGTTCACGTAAGTAAAGTTAAAAGCTTTGTAAAGCGCGAAGGCCGCTTAACAAAAGCGCAAACCCGTGCCATTGAAGAATTTTGGCCAACCATGGGTATCGACTACCAAAATGCCGAACTGGACTTATCAGTTCTATTTGGCAGAACCGCGCCTGTTGTGGTTGAAATTGGCTTTGGTATGGGTAAATCATTAGTTGAAATGGCCGCGGCTGCCCCTGAGAAAAATTTTATTGGCATTGAAGTGCATCGCCCAGGCGTTGGCGCTTGTTTAGCTGAAGCTGGCGAACAGGGCTTAACCAATTTGCGCGTGATGGATCACGATGCGGTTGAAGTGCTTAAGAATATGATCCCAGAGGGTGGATTATCTCGACTTCAATTGTTTTTCCCCGATCCTTGGCATAAAAAGCGCCATCATAAGCGACGTATTGTTCAGCCTGAGTTTGCTGCCCTTGTGCTAACCAAATTAGAAAAAGGTGGCTGTTTCCATATGGCTACCGACTGGGAACCTTACGCAGAACACATGGCCGAAGTAATGGATGCAACTTCAGGTTATGCAAATACTGCACAAGAAGGTACCTATGTGCCTCGCCCTGAATATCGACCTATCACTAAATTTGAAACCCGTGGTCAAAAGCTAGGCCACGGTGTTTGGGATCTTATTTACGAGCGAGCGCAGTAATGATTTTAACGCCTCAAAGCCAACTTTTAGAACGCAACATCAACATTTTTGAGCAAGGCGAATGGTTGTTTATCAATCCTTCTGATGCCTACTTCCTCGATGCACTTAAGCATAAAAATGTAACGGTAATGCACCAGTACTTCGACATATTTTCTGAATGTGTTCGAGTGATATCTTCATCCAGTTTTGATAGCCGAGATATCACGAAAGAGGGTTTTGAGGTGGTGCAAAAAGTGGGGCCGCACACCCATTACTTTACGCCTTTTATGCGCAATGAACACACCCATACTGACGTGCTAATTTTTCTGCCTAAATCAAAGTCGCATTTTCAAATGTTACTGCGCATGGCAGCAGGCATGGTGGGTCAAAATGGCCGCATACACGTTGTGGGCGAAAACAAAGGCGGTATAAAAAGCGCGGCTAAACTCATGCAACCTTACGGGGTTACGCATAAAGTGGACTCTGCCCGTCACTGCAGTTTAATTACCACCATTGTTGAACAGCCTCACTTAGCATTTGAACCAGAAGCTTGGCTTGAAACCGACACTTATGAGATTGGCAATACAAGCTGGCCTGTGTGCTCTTTACCTGGCGTATTTAGCCATGGCGAACTCGACAAGGGCACTAAACTACTACTAGAAAAACATACCTCGGGTATGAGCGGCAACGTATTAGATTTTGCTTGTGGTGCTGGGGTAATTGCTAGTTACTTAATGCTGACCTACCCTCACCTAAAAATGCAGCTGTCTGATATTAGCGCGATTGCCATTTATGCCAGCGCGATGACATTAGCGGCCAATGGTCAATTAGCCACCTTGCATGCTGCGAATGGTTTGTATGGCATCGAGGGTAAAGTACAGCATATTGTCACCAACCCACCATTTCATACAGGGCTTAAAACCGACTACACCATTACTAAGCGATTTATTGAAGATGCTCGTAAAATGCTAAGTCAAAACGGCACTTTGCAAATGGTTGCCAATCGTTTTCTGCCCTACCCGGGGCTATTGTCTGAACACTTTCCACGCGTGTTAACCACTGCACAAACCACACAATTTTCGTTATATCAGGCTGCATAGTAATAGCACTTTTGCTAGAGCCTGTGCTAACGTAAATAGATTCCCCCTATATTCGATATATGGGGCTGAAGATATGTCAGCCCTAATTCGCGCAACAGCTATAGAGCCCACTCAGAGGCCATAGGCGCGTTCATATAATACGAGGCGTTCGTGTGAAAATTGTATTCGCTATCTCTGAAGTAGAAGAACTGGTAAAAACAGGTGGCTTAGCAGATGTAGGCAAAGCACTTCCACTTGCATTAAAAGACGCAGGAGAAGACGTAGTTATTGTTATGCCTTACTACAAGGTATTGGCAGACGCGTTAGACTTACCCTCGGCATGTGAAACACAAACGCTGTTCACCGAGTACAAAGTATATAATTTCGAAGTGCGTGTTATGGACTGGCATGGCATACCCGTATATTTTGTCGATTACCCTGAATACTTTATGCGTGAAGGCTTGTATTCCAACGCATATGAAGCCTATGAAGATAATGGCGAGCGCTTTTGTTTCTTTAGTGGCGCAGTATTGGCTACCCTTCAAGCTATCAATTATTCGCCAGACGTTATCCATTGCCACGATTGGCATACGGCCATGCTGCCTTACCTGACTGCTTACGATAACACAGGCTTTTTTGATAAAACCCGTACCGTGTTCACTATTCACAATGCCGCGTTTCAAGGGGTAAACCTACTAGAAAAAGTACCGTTTCTACGCCACCACCCCGGCATACTGGCACAGGTTCATGGCGGTTATATCAATATGCTGCAATCGGGGATCGAGTTTGCGACAAAAGTAACTACGGTAAGCCCCCATTACGCGCAAGAGCTGTTAACCGACCTAGGCAGCCATGGCTTGCACGAGCGTTTGGTTAGACGCAAAACCGACCTTTCCGGCATATTAAACGGGTGCGACTATACGCAGTGGAACCCCGCTACAGATTCGTTTTTGCCAGAACATTATGACGTAGACAACTTACTGCCTAAACAAACCTGTAAGCACGCCCTACAAGAAAAGTCCGGCTTGCCGATGAATGTAAGCATTCCACTTATTGGTATGGTGTGTCGTCTTACCGAGCAGAAAGGGTTTGGCTATATTCTGCCTATTCTTGATGAACTGGTTCAGCATAATGTGCAAATCGTTATAGTAGGTACTGGCGATCCTAAAATGTGTATGGATTTAGGTGAATTTGCACAAAATCACCCTTCTCAGTTCGCTTTTATTAATGGGTTTAGCTCAGAGCACGCTCACCTAGTTGAGGCCGGCGCTGACTTTTTCTTAATGCCATCGCAGTTTGAACCTTGTGGGCTGAATCAAATGTACAGTTTGGCCTACGGCACCATTCCTATCGTGCGAGCGGTAGGTGGCTTAAAAGACACTGTGGTGGACAACCGCCATAGCGAAGACGCTACCGGCTTTGTTTTTGAACAACCACGCCCTGAAGCCCTGCTTGCCTGTATTCGTCGCGCTTTACTGTTTTATTACGAGCATCCAGTGAAGTTCAGAGAAATGCAGCAAAGAGGCATGAACACCCGCTTTACGTGGGAACGTGCAGCGGGTGAATATATAAAACTTTACGAATCTATGTTCGTTTAAGTATTTACCCTTTAGTGGCTTGTATGGCGTTTCTTTCTTTTTGTTAAAGAATGCGCCACTATTATTGAGCGTTCATTGAATTAGAAAATCTGATAATCAGCATGACAGATCGGGCTATAAAACTTTCTATACGAAGTTTATTTTTGTGGGTGGTAATGACCATCGCCGCAATTTCGCTGGTAAGTACCTCCGGTTTGTCCATCTACACCCAAATAAATGCTTATCGATACGAATTGGATAACCGCGCGAATCTACTATCTAAGATGACCGCCAATGCGGTTGCCAGCCCGCTAAGAAATTCTAGCCAAGCATTGGTGGAAGAGTCTTTGCAATTCTTAGATGCTGCTGACAAAGTGTTAAACGTTCATATCTATAAAACCTTACCGGATGGCTCTAACACCTTAAGCGCCGTTGAACGTTTTGCTTCATACAACAAAGGCGGCCAGTTACTTATTCCTGGAAAGCAAAAACAGCTAGTCAATCTAGATCAAACTCCCTTACTTACTGAAGATAATGATTATCTAGAAAGTAGTCGGGAAATTTTTGACCAAGAGACCAATGAAGTTTTGGGATGGGTTTATCTTCGCATGTCTGCAGACGGGTTTAGCCAGCACGTTATTAAAACGGTTCTGGTTAACCTTGGGATTATGCTTTTCTTACTCGTATTCAGCTTTTTGCTAGCATTGCGTTTTCAGCGCCGTGCCACTGCACCTATTGAAAAGCTTTCTTTTTTCTTACAACGCACTTCTAGGCAGCGGGACTATTCAGCACGCGCAGAACCGTCGAATATTAAAGAAATAGACGTGCTGTCTGATGATGTAAATATTATGCTATCTCGCATACAAGAATACATGCACAAACAGCGTCAGGCTGAAGAGCAGCATCGAAAGCTGAATGCCAGCTTAGAAGAAATGGTAAGCCAACGCACTAATGCATTGAAAGACGCGAACCAAGCATTAATTCAAACGCTTGAAAAGCTGCATGAGTTTCAACGTCAAATTGTACAAAATGAAAAAATGGCGTCGTTGGGTGACATGGTTGCCGGGGTTGCCCACGAAGTTAACACCCCCATCGGTTTAGGGGTTACAGCCTCTACGATGATGCTCGACCGACTTGCGGTTATTGAAAGGGATTTTGAGAACAAAACCTTAAAAGCCAGTGCCATGAAACGCTTCATGGATGAAAGTCATGAAAATTTAAACATCATTTATCGCAATTTGAACCGCGCAGCCGAGCTAATTTCCAGTTTTAAACAGGTTGCAGTGGATCAATCGAGCGAAAGTAGCCGAACTTTTTGCTTTGCACAGCTAGTTAATGAGATACTACTGTCGTTACAGCCTCGCTTAAAAAAATTACAACACAACATCAACGTAGATTGCGACCCTACCTTATGCGTTGAAACGAAGGCTGGTCCTATTAATCAAATCATTATTAACCTTATTATGAATTCGGTTATTCATGGGTTTGAGAACATAGAAAAAGGCCAGATTGATATCTGTGCTGAATTAATTACAACAAACAAGCTAAAGTTAGTGTATCGGGATAACGGCATCGGGATCCCATCAGATATTCGTAAACGTATTTTCGACCCTTTCGTAACCACAAAACGTGGACAAGGGGGGTCTGGATTAGGCATGCACTTAGTGTACAATTTAGTCACTCAAGCGCTCAATGGCTCTATCTCAATTACCAGTGAAGTTGGTAGTGGTGTAGAATTTGTTATTGTTTTTCCTGTTTCCAGTGCGAAAACGTCATAATACCTGTATAACTATTGAACTTTGCTTGAAATTTGTTGGCTAACCCCAATACCTTGAATTTAGTAATATTCGATAGTAACTTGCATATAAGTAAACGAATATTAAAATTTAATCAGTAATTGCTTAAACCGATTTTATAAAGAGTGTAAAACACCATGCAGACGCCAAATGTGTTAATTGTTGAAGATGAAGTGGTCACACGTACCACGCTAAAGAGTTTATTCGAAGCAGAAGGGTACAATGTATTTGAAGCTGAAAATGGTGATCAAATGCATGACTTCTTTGAAAATCACGCAATTAATTTGGTTATTATGGATATTAATTTGCCAGGTAAAAATGGCCTAATTTTGGCGCGTGAAGTACGTGACCGCAAAAATGTAGGTCTTATTTTCCTTACTGGCCGTGATAACGACGTTGATCGTATCTTAGGTCTGGAAATTGGCGCAGATGACTATCTAACCAAGCCTTTCAATCCTCGTGAACTGACTATTCGTGCGCGTAACTTATTATCTCGCACCACAAACTCTGCAGAAGACGATGATTTACCAAGCCGTGTAAACTTCAATGGCTGGATTTTGGATGGCGACAGCCGTTCACTTATTTCACCAACAGGTAAAGAGTTCCGTTTACCACGCAGTGAATTCCGTGCACTACATTTATTCCTCAGCAACCCAGGTAAAATTCTTACCCGTGAACAGCTAATTATGGAAATGACAGGTCGTGAGCTTCGCCCTAACGACCGTACAGTAGATGTAACTATCCGCCGTATTCGTAAGCACTTCGAATCAGATCCTTCTGATGAAGAATTGATTGTAACCATTCACGGTGAAGGTTACCGCTTCTGTGGCTCTGTCGACGGCTAATTAGCCCAAGTAGAGACACCAACGGTAGTTACCGTTGTAAGTAATAGCCTGATTAAATACCAAAAAGCCGCTCAATAGAGCGGCTTTTTTACGTCCAAAATTGATAATGTAAGTGTTGAACGCACTTAAGCTTAGCTAGCGTGCGATGCTCTTATGAGCATGCAGTAAAAGATAAAAAATACCGATAGGCTTTTTTCTCTAACAAAAAGGCTTTGTGCGTACTTGGGCTCCACGAGTCATCACCGCCTACCCCCATGTGAGCATGGTCGATGTACACGTAAGTACTGTCGGCAGTAGTTAAGTCGCAGGTGTGCTTAGCTTCATCAAGCTGCTTTTGCCCGTAAGGGCTTACAGCAAAGTGAAAATCACCCGCTACTTGTACAGCGTTAATACTAAGCTCTCGACAATCACTACGAAGCCCATTGTCGGTAGGAAAGATGTAAGGCGTATGCATATTTGCAATACTTTCACTGTAACTACCAAACCTTGCTGCTGCTAGTCGGTCGGGATAATTTTCAAATGGCCCTAACCCCTTCCACTGAATGTTACCTTCAGTCTGACTTGAATGAGGCACTGCCCACTGCAAACCGATACGCGGCATAGGTGGCAATGTATCGGCTAACTTAACCTGAACATCTAATGCTAATGTACCTGTTGCATCTACGCGGTAACACCAACTTGTAGCAGCGACTAGCGCATTGTTGTGATGGTAATTAAACAGTGCCGTAACACGCACATCGTGTGCACATTCAACAATATCAACATCAACACAGCTGCGTTGCCACTGGCCTATTCCTGCGCGGCGCCAGCGAGACTCCCATGCATTAGGATCGGGGTTATCCACTTCACTTACGCCAATGTCGTTGTCTAGTGGTGCCCTAAAAAAGTTGTCTTCAAGTGGTGCACTTAGCTGCTCTTCGCCATTGGCTAACCAAGAAGTAAGTAACCCAGTGTTAGTATCAAGCATGAAGTGATTGCTTGCCGCGTGAATATTCACCTGAGTTTCGGTGCGCTCTACCGCTACTTTTTGTTTAGCTTTGTCTTTATTCTCGCTATTACTAGCGTCACCAGTATGCGTACTGGCTGATGCTAAAGGAGAAAAATCTGCGGCTGTCAGTCCAGAAAAACCTGCGGTATTGGCAATCTCGAACTGCTCTGTATCTAATACATGCCCAGCATTCGCCCAGTCACAATCATTTTTAAGCACCACATCAATATTAAGGTGGTACATCGCATCAGGCACAAACGCTATTTTAGGGGTTATCACAAGTGTTTGTGACGACTGGGGGCTAATACTTAATGTTTCAGTGCCGTTGGCAACGCACTCGCCGTTTTTAAGCAATTGCCATTGCAGTGCTTCGTTATCGGTTGAACGAAATACATAATCGCTTGCGATGGTTAACTGATAACTGCCAGCTTGTTCGTTCTGTAAAGATTTAAGCGTGAATGCTAAATGCTGTTGGCAGTATTTAGCTTCAAATAAAGCAGGGTGCGGCGTGCGATCAGGAAACAGCAAACCATTAATACAGAACTGACGGTCGTTATCGGTATCACCAAAGTCGCCTCCGTAGGCCCAATAGGCCTCACCGCTGTCTGTATGCTTCACTAAGCCTTGATCGACCCAATCCCAAATGAAACCTCCTTGCAAACGCGGATAGTCTCTAAATGCCTGCCAGTAGTCCGCAAAGCTTCCTAAACTGTTCCCCATGGCATGAGCGTACTCACACAAAATAACAGGGCGGGTTTCACCAGGTAGTGATAACCATTTTTTAATGGCCCATTTAGGTACGGCCTCATCAAGTACATCAGTATCTACTCGGGCATACATAGGCGCGATAATATCGGTTGCGGTAGTATTCGCACCGCCGCCTTCGTATTGCACAGGTCGGGATGGGTCAAAGGCTTTAGACCAACCGTACATAGCATCTTGGTTTGGCCCATGACCACATTCATTACCTAATGACCAAATAATAATAGAAGCGTGGTTTTTGTCCCGCTCTACCATTTGCGTATAACGGGCTAAATAAGCTCCTGCCCACACCGCATCTCTCGATAAACGCCCCATCGGGAACATACCGTGGGTTTCAATATTGGCTTCATCTACCAAGTACAAACCATACTCATCACACAGTTCATACCAACGCGGATGATTAGGGTAATGGGCAGTGCGTACCGCATTGAAGTTGTTTTGCTTTAAAAGCTTAATATCTTCAATCATGTCGGCTTCATTTACCGCATGACCTTTGCTTTCATGATGCTCGTGCCTATTTACACCACGAATAAGAATAGGCTTGCCGTTCACGCACAACTGGCCATCAAGCATATCTACCTGACGAAAACCTATGTTGTAGCCTTCGGCAACAACCACATTACCTACGTCGTTAAACAAAGTGACAACTAGGCGATACAAATAAGGAGTCTCGGCCGTCCATTTATTTGGTTCCGTAACCGCTAGCGATTGAAAAATCACATCATCCCACCCGCCTTTCTCATCTATACGGCGGTTGTTGGTGCCTGACACTGCTTGTTCGGTAACGGCGGTTTCACCATCAAACAACTGAATGCCCACGGTATAGCTCGCTGGTGCATTAATCGCGGTACGTACTTCTAAGCTGCCATCCCGATAACAAGCATCTAGTTTTGGTGTGGCAAATACATCTTGAATATGATGCTGAGGTTTCGTTACCAATACCACATCGCGGAATATACCGCTTAACCACCACATATCTTGATCTTCTAAATAACTTCCGTCAGACCAGCGAATAACCATTACCGCTAAGCGATTTTCACCCACCTTTAAAAAAGGCGTTAAATTGAATTCGGCCGGTAAACGGCTATCTTGCGAATACCCCACATATTCGCCGTTGCACCAAAGATGAAAGGCACTATTAACCCCTTCAAACACTATATGATTACGCAGCTGTACTGCCTCTTCGCTTACCGTAAACGTTTTGCGATAGCAGCCTGTGGGGTTATCGCTAGGTACTTCTGGCGGGTTTACCGGAAAAGGATATTTAACATTGCAGTAAATAGGCTTATCAACCCCCTGCATTTGCCAGTTTGAAGGCACGACAATAGACTGCCAGTTTGCAGCTTCAGGCAGTGCGTCAGACAATACCTCGCTCAATATGTCTTCTGTAACGGCCTCAGGTTGGGGATATAATCTAAAATCCCACTCGCCATTCAAACTTTGTTTTTGCGCATTAGCGTTATGTTTAGCATCTTCTTGAGTTAAAAAACCGTTTAATGGACTATGTCCATTCACGCGATTTCTTTGAAATACAACAGGGTTTTGCCAATCTTTTTGCGCAACAACTTGAGCAACATTTGCCATTACTGGCTCCTTTTACGATAAGGTTTTTTAATAACAGGTGAAATATAGCGGAAACACGCGCAATCCTTTATGCTTGTTTCTCTCTTTAATTTATCCAAAACTCTCATTTTACAATTATGCAACCTATTAACTTAGCTTCTTCTGGCTCCCAAAATGTGCATGCGCAGAGAACCTTTCGCGATATCGTGAATATTGGGCCACACTGCCTTGAACGCTTTATAGACAGTACAAATGCGCCAGAAATTAAAGCGCTAGACATTGAGTTGGCGGGTTGCTCGAATTTATCGGGTACTTATCAAGTAGGCCGGGTTACGCCTCCTAACCACACTATTTTTTATTCTTTAAAAGGCAGCGGTAAAATACTCACCCCGTCTGGCGAGTACGCACTACCAGCTTCAAGTGTGATTATTTTGCCAGCGCACCAAAGTTTTGAAGTACAAATTGATCATTTTGATGAAACCAGCGCAACGCCGGATGCAACTGAAGTAACGAAAAGCGAAGCCTGTGAAGTACAAGATAGAGTTAACGCTGAGAAAGCCCCCCGAGATAAGAAAGAGCAAAGCTCAGAGCGAGCGTCGCGTGCCAATCAAGCGCCGCGAGCGGATCAAGAGCAGTGGGACATTATTTGGCTTAATTTATCTGATTGCCCTCGATGGCAGCATTTTTTTGATGTAGCACACCCCGTTCAGCACAACATTGAGTTGTCAGGACTACATCATGCGATGGAATTATTGTATTTAGAAACCAATAGCCAACATAGGCAAGCGGTGATTCCAATTATTCAGCAATATTTGCAGCATATTGCCACCCCGGTGAAAAGCACGCACCAAGTACGATTATCGGCCCTGTTTGCTGCGGTAGAAAAGCAATTGCAGTTCAATTGGGATATAGACGCCTTGGTAGACAAAGTACACTACTCGGCCCCTCACCTACATAGGCTATGCCTTGCACAGTTTGGTCGAAGCCCCATGCAGCATGTTATTTATCTGCGCATGGTAAGGGCTAAAAATTTACTGATAAGCACGCAATGGCCCATTGCTTATATTGCCAACTATGTGGGCTACAGCAATGTGTTTACGTTTTCGAAGCGGTTTAAAAAATCAGAAGGCATGCCGCCCAGCGAATTTCGCCAGCGGCAGTCTTTACATTAAGCAAGTTCGTTCAAACGCGCTAGGTAAACCGAGAGGGTTTGAACGACTTAAATCGAAACAGAGAAACTAGCTTCCTGCTATTTTCATCTGATTAATAAGAATAGAACCGGTATGCACACTACCGCGCAAATCTTTGTCTTTCCCAATTGCCACAATGCCTGCGAACATATCTTGTAAGCAGCCAGCAATGGTGACTTCATGCACTGGGTATTGAATAATACCATTTTCTACCCAGAACCCAGCTGCACCGCGAGAATAATCGCCGGTCACTGTGTTCACGCCCTGCCCCATAAGCTCGGTAACGTATAAGCCAGTGCCCATTTCTTTTAGCAGGTCGCTGTCGCTATGACCAGTGTCGCCCACTAACCAGTTGTGTATGCCACCTGCGTGACCATTGGTTTGGGTGTTTAGCTTACGAGCCGAATAGGTGGTGTAAAGGTAAGTAGAAAGCTTTCCACCATCAACTATTGTCATGTCTTTACAAGCAACGCCTTCATTGTCGAAGCTAGAACTCGCTAAGCCCGACTTTATAAATGGGCGTTCTTCAATGTTTAGCCACTCAGGAAAAATTTGTTTACCTAAGCTATCTAACAAAAACGATGAACGACGATACAAACTACCACCACTAATAGCACCCACATAATGCCCAAATAAACTAGACGCTATGTCTTTGTGCAAAAGAATAGGCACCTGAGCCGTATTAACCTTACGAGCTCCTAAACGCTCTACAGTGGCTTTTGCCGCTTCTTGCCCAATAGATACTGCCGATTGCAACAAAGGCGCCTGGCGGTCTACTGTGTACGCGTAATCGCGCTGCATATCACCATCTTGCGAACCAATCACCATACAGCTTAAGCTGTAACGGCTACTTGGATACCCAGCATTAATACCGTGGGTATTACCGTAAACACGCATACCAAGGTTAGCGTTATACGATGCACCGTCTGAATTTGTAATGCGAGGGTCGTAACCTAATGCCGCAGATTCCGCTTCAATCGTGGTGGCAATGGCTTTCTCGGTATCAAGCTCTTGCGGGTGATATAAATCTAAATCGGGGAATTCTGTGGCCATAAGTTCAGCATCGGCAAGACCAGTACAAGGATCTTCACTGGTGTACTTCGCAATATCTACGGCTTTTTCCACGGCCCGGGTAAGGGCTTCTTTGCTTAAGTCAGCCGTTGATGCGCTGCCTTTTCGCTTACCTACGTAAACACTAATTCCCAAGCCGCCATCGTTGGTAAACTCTACGTTTTCAACTTCTTGCATACGTGAAGATACCGCAATACCTTCCACTTTTGACATGCTTGCTTCTGCTTGGGTTGCCCCATTTTTTAGGGCTAATTTCAGTACATCATCAACGACATTCTGAATTTCTGATAACTGTTGCTCAATTTGCATAGTAAGTTTCGCTGTCTAAATCCGACTGTGATAGTTACAATTTAGCTAAAGTGTAACACTTATGAGTTTGAAATGAGCGATCAGAAATCTAAATCACGACAACAATCTAAGTTAGAAAGCGCCGAGCCAGAAGAAGAGCTCATTAGTAAAAGCGAACTAAAGCGCCAATCTAAAGACTTACAAAAGCTAGGGCAAACCGTAGTAAACCTTACCCCTGCCCACTACGCCACCATTCCGCTTGATGAAGAATTGAAAGATGCGCTAGATATTGCACGTGTCATCAATAAGAAAAAAGACGGTTACAGAAGGCAACTTCAGTTCATTGGTAAGCTACTTAGACAAAGGGATAATTCCCCTATTGAAGTCGCCTTGGCTAAAATAACCCATCAACATCAAGCAAATAACGCTGCGTTCCATGAATTAGAACGTGCTCGCGAAGATGTGATAACCCGTGGTGACGACGCCATTCAGGGGCTTATTGAACAATACCCTGAGCTAGATAGACAAAAATTAAGGCAGTTCCATCGCCAAGTGAAAAAAGAGCAAGAAAAGAATGCTCCTCCTAAAGCTTACAGGGAGTTATTCCAATATTTAAAAGACGTTACTCAAAAAGAGTAGCAACATAAGGAGAGGTATATGGGGCGGCTTTTAGCGGCATGTGCTTTCGTTTGGGTATTATCAGGATGTAACGGTACCTCGGGGGCAAACGGCGACGACCCCTTTGGCAGTTCGGATAGCGACGATAGTACCACCTCTCCAGTCGTAGCACTTTCTCTTGAGATTGGCGATGCTAACTGTAATACGGTAAATCAGGCTAGTTTCGATATTGGTGATACTGCCTGCATCACCGCTACCATTACCGAAGATGGTGCCGCGTTAGCCGGGGAAATAGTCAGTTTCACAAGCGGTATAGGCACACTCTCTGTTAGCGATAAGCTCACTGACAGTAACGGTGAAGCCATTGTGTATTTAGACTCAGATAGCGCTATCGCTGGTGCTAGCACGATAACCGCGACATACGACAGCACATCGTCAGAAGCAAATATTGAGTTTTTAATTGCCGACACCGATACCGTATTTTTACCCACCCTTTTACTCACCTTAAGTGACAGTGCAGGCAATCAAGTCAGTAGAATTACCGCTGATGAAACCGGCACCCTTAGCGCGTCGCTGGTAAATATCGATGACACCCCAATTACAGATGCCATTGTTAGCTTCCAGGTATCTCGCGGCTCGGTAAGCATAGATGATGCGCTAACTACTAGTGACGGCCTTGCCAATAGTCAGTTACTCCCTACCGACGATGACCTAGGTGCTGGCACCGCCACTGTGTCATACGTTTATAATGAGCAAACCCTAACAGCTACACTCAATTATGAAATTCAGTCTTCTGCGGTAACCGATGAGGTTATTCAAATTGGTACGTTTGATAACGGCGAATTTGTCGCTGGTTTATTAGGGGTAGACGGTTACACCACGGACGAAGACGTTGTCATCGCCGCTGGCGCAACCCTGGGTGTTAACGTAGCACTGGTTAATTCTGAAGGCGAAACTTATGCCACCAGCATTCCTGTTACCTTTAGTTCGGTTTGTGTGGCGAACGATAGTGCCGATATTGATGAAACCGTATTTACCGCAAGCGGACAAGCTCGCTCTACATTTCAAGACAACAGCTGCGCGGGAAATACCGGCTTCGACGACGAAATAAGTGCAACGGTTACTATCAATAGCAGTACGTTAAGTGTGTCCCGCTCTATAGAAATTCTGCCTGAAACCGCAGGTAGCATCGCCTTTATCGATGCGTCTCCGTCATCGATTGTAATCAGTGGTACGGGCGGTCAAGATGCAAGCTCAGTATCAAGAGTAACTTTTCAAGTTAATAGTGCGCTGGGTAACCCGCTTGCTCAACAAGAAGTGGCGTTTAGCTTAAACAGTAATATTGGTGGCCTGGCGCTTTCCCCTGACACTGCACTGACTAACTCTGAAGGCCAAGTCAGCACTTTTGTGACAGCAGGTAGCGTACCTACTGCCGTTCGCGTTACTGCTGTTACTGAAATTGATGATACTAGCATTCAGTCTCAGTCTGAATTGCTTAGCGTGAACACTGGGTTGCCAGATCAAAACAGTATTAGTTTGTCGCCATCGAGTTTGAACCCTGAAGCGCACACCATTAATGGCAACGAACTGACCATTACCGCTAGCGCGGCTGATGCTTTTAACAATCCAGTGCCAGATGGCACCACGCTAAACTTCACCACCGAAGGCGGGTTAATTGAACCAAGCTGTACCACCCAAAGCGGCAGTTGCAGTGTGACTTGGACAAGTGCCGAGCCAAGAGTAGCCGATCACCGAATTACGGTAATGGTGACAGCGGTAGGCCATGAAACCTTAATAGATGCTAATGGCAATAACCTATACGACGATGCTGATGGCGGCGCCATTACCGGCAGCACGGGTAACGGACTTTCCATTTTGCTTCCTGATACCACCGGCTTTATCGATTACCCTGAAGCATGGAGAGACGATAACGAAAACGGTAGCTATGACGCCACAGAGCCCTTTTTCGATTACGACAGTTCAGGTGACTTTACCCTGGCCAATGGACTATTTGATGGCCCGCAATGCGATGCCACAAGCTGCGGAAATAGCGCGCTGCATGTGAGGCGTGCCATGGTGATTATTATGTCATCGTCATCTGCATTACTCACGTTTAACAGCAGTACCGATGAACTAGCGAACAATACTAATCCGCCTGGGTTAACGCCTGTGTTGAGTATCCCAAGAGGAAGCAATGCGTTGCTATCGTTAGCGTATTCAGATACCGCCAATCAGCCACTAGCGGAAGATACCGAAATTAGCATTACAAGCTCTGAAGGAGGTATTTCAGGTTCACTTGAAGCCACAGTCCCTTCTAGCAACGCGGCAGGTAACAGACAACTATCCTTCGTACTGACTAATCTATTAGATGAGTCGGAAGCCAGCACCAGTGCGATTGTAAGTGCGCTAGTGACCTCTCCCAGTGGGGTTACTACCAGTCTTGATATGGTAGTCACTTTAGAATAGAAGGCTCTTTCGCAGCTAACATGTTGCACTGACCGTATATAGACAGTCATAAATATTGCAATAAAAAAGGCGCCAACCGGCGCCTTTTTCGAATTCTCACACTAGCGTAACGCGCAATTTACGCCGTTCCGCCCACAGTAAGCTCGTCTATTTTCAATGTAGGTTGGCCTACGCCAACAGGCACGCTTTGGCCGTCTTTACCACACACGCCAACGCCGTTGTCTAATGCCACATCGTTGCCAATCATGGAAATTTTCTGCATAACTTCAGGGCCATTTCCAATCAAAGTAGCGCCCTTAACTGGTGCGGTAATTTTACCATTTTCAATAAGGTATGCTTCTGCACTAGAAAATACGAATTTACCTGATGTGATATCAACCTGCCCACCGGCAAAGTTAGGCGCGTAAATACCTTTTTCGATAGAGGCGATAATCTCTTTCGGATCGTACTGCCCTTCTAGCATGTAAGTATTGGTCATGCGCGGCATAGGTAAATGCGCATAAGACTCGCGACGACCGTTTCCAGTTGGCGCAACACCCATTAGCTTGGCGTTATGCTTATCTTGCATGTAGCCTTTTAGAATGCCATCTTCAATAAGTACATTGTGCTGTGTTGGTGTACCTTCGTCATCAACCGACAACGAGCCACGACGATCAGCTAATGTGCCATCGTCTACTACTGTTACACCCTTTGCAGCTACTCGCTGACCAATCTTCCCGCTAAAGGTAGATGCACCTTTACGGTTAAAGTCGCCTTCAAGACCATGACCCACCGCTTCGTGTAACAATACACCAGGCCAGCCATTACCCAATACTACCGGCATAGCACCCGCTGGTGATGCCACCGCTTGCATATTAACCCGAGCCATATGCAGGGCGTCGTCGGCTAATTGCTCATAGTAGGGGCGACCGTCTTTATCTGACTCAAAAAAGGAATAGGCGTATCTACCGCCAGCACCCGCACTGCCACGCTCACGACGATCACCGTCTTCAAGCAACACAGAACAATTAAGGCGAACCAAGGGGCGGATATCGGTGGCAAATGTACCATCACTGGCAGCCACTAAAATTTCTTCGTATACACCACTAATGCTCACTACAACCTGATTGGCTGATGGCTCTTGCTGCCTAACATACGCGTCCACGGCTTTTAGCAAAGAGATTTTCTCTGCATCTTGCATAGCGAGAATAGGGTTTTTCTCACCGTAGCGCGCTTGATAGTCGCTACGCCCTAACGATGATACTTTTTGCGAACCGCCATCCGGGGCAATACTGCGCGCAGCGTTGCACGCCTTTACCAAGGCATCTTCGCTGATTTCATCTGAATAGGCGAAACCGGTTTTTTCACCGCTAATGGCGCGAACGCCAACACCACGTTCAATGTTATAGCTACCTTCTTTTATAATGCCATCTTCGAGCACCCAACTTTCGTGTTGGCTCGACTGAAAATAAAGATCAGCATAATCGGTATCGTGACGATGGATACCCGAAAGGGCTTTTTCTAGCGACGCTACATCTAGTCCAGAGTCAGACAGTAAATGGCGTTCAACAGATTTAGACAAAGTGACTCCTGAATCGGTTATGTTCGGCAACCGGCATATTTTGTTTAATGGCTTGTCGCGTTTCAATATTAACACTGGTTTGAATGACACCAATATTTTGAGGTAGCTCGCTCAAGGTTTCACCCCACGGCGAAACCACTAGGCTGTGACCAAAGGTTTCACGGCCATTTTGGTGCTCACCGGTTTGATTAGCGGCTACTACATAGCATTGTTTCTCAATGGCTCGCGCTTTCACTAACGTGTGCCAGTGCGCTTCACCTGTTCTTTGCGTAAAGGCAGCAGGCAACACTAAAATATCGATATCCCCCATGGCGGTAAACAAGCCTGGAAAGCGCACATCATAACATACCGCTAGCCCAATGTTGCCAATTGGGGTTTTTACCGTAACAACTTCACTGCCTGGGTTTGTAAACTTAGATTCTTTGTAGCTGCCCGTATTGTCATCAACCGACACATCAAAAAGGTGAATTTTACGATAGTCGGCCAATACTGTGCCGTCTGGGCCAAACAATAAACACGCTGCTGAAAACTTTGACGCATCATTGGTAGCCATAGGAAATGTGCCCGAAACAATGTAGCACTCATGGGCTTTGGCTAGCGCCGATAAACGTTGCTGAATCAGCCCTTCATCTTTGACTTCGGCGGCATTGAGTAGCTCGCCATCTTTGGTACCAAAACAGGCAAAGCATTCTGGCAATACCACCAAGCTGTCTTTTGGGACTTGTTCGTTGGCAAGCGCCTGCTCTACATGATTTAAATTGTCTTCTACACTGGGTGTAGATGTCATTTGAACTGCAACTAGATTAACCATCGATAACCTCCATTTTTACTCTGCGTAAATCATCTTCGGTAAGCGGCCGATCTAATGGCGAAGTGCTTTCTGGCGACACATTCGCCGGTAAGCTTATATCTTTACTATGTCGTTCTACTTCTTCGAACTGCGGATTAGTAATGGTACCAGAAACCTTATAGTTCACGTTCGAGATAACTTTAGCAGATGTTAACACTTGATCTAACGCCAGCGCAGCCAATGCGGTTGGAGGCGTAGCTAAAAAGTACACTAAAAAGGGCAAGTTGCCCGTTACATTAGGGGCAAAGGTTATATTGTAATTAAGGCCACCGGTATTTAAATTGGTATACCCTTTAATTTCAATCTCACCTGCACCGCCGTCTATTTCAGTATCGTCGGTAAAGGCGGTACCGTCCGCAATTTGTAGGCTTCCACCCATTTTGTCGTAGAAGAAACCCGTGGCAAATACATCTCTAAAATCTAGGCTTAACTTACGTACTAATGAGTTTAGGCTGAATAATGTGAATATGCGCGACCCTTTATCACTGACCTCAGTGAGATAACCATCAGTGAGGGCCCAATCTACGTCACCACTTAGTTTGTCTAACGAAAAGTCGAATGGAGCGGAAGGCCAACCCAAATCAAATTTAACATCGGCTTCAGAGTCTTTAATACCCGACGTTATTCCTCGTTGCTTTAACATTTGGCCTACATCAGGGGAAGAAAGCGTGCCGTTTAAACGGGTGGTGATGTCGCCGTTTTCATGCTGCCAGTATCCGGTTGCAGTTACATCGGCACTGGAAGAGCGCGTGAGTAATTGTCTTATTTGCAATCCTTGGTCTGTTTTCGCTACATCAAGGGTGACTTCGCCTAAATCGAGACCATGAACACTACACACATTGCAATAAAAGTAGATAGGTGGTACATCTAGCGGGTCAACCTCCACGACTTCAGCTTGCTGCTTAGCAATTTCGATTTCTTCTACCGGTGTCTCGTTTAATTCAGTTTCAGTCGCAGGTTTATCCAGTACTAAGTAATCAGCATTAATATCGATACCTTGGTTATTAATATCGTTATTCACCCTAATAGTTGCTCGCGCTTTTGCCGCATCCACCTGTAGCAGCCAATCTTTGTCTTGTTCTCGAGCGGTTAAAGACACGTTATTCAGTGAGTGCCCCCACCCTGTTAAGGTATCTGCAGTCACAAATATGCGTGATGGCACCCCGAAGATGTTTTGCTTTTGGGCACGGTTTTGTGTGGATAACGTATCGCTATTGATATTCTTATTTGTTATGGCGCTGGTGTTTGTATTAACGGTTAAGCTCGTACTAGCATCGTCCATTTTGCTCGGCATAATCAGCGTCTGCAAGGTAGTGAACCATTCAACAATGTCGGCCTGCTCTAAGTTCGCGGCAATACTAAACCCGGTACCTCTATCACCCACATCTGCGTCGCCTAAGGAAAGAAGTGCTCGAGAAAATTGCATTTCTTTATGGGGCAATACGCCGTCGAAATGAATGTTGTCACCGAGCCTTGCCTCTATATTCGACGCTTGTAGATTACCCTCACTGTTAATTTGTAGTGGCAGACTGGTGCCTTGAACAGTTGCAAACGGCGCTGGCAACAAGCTTTGGGTTGCCGTTAAATCGGCGTTAATTTGGGCATTGTAGGAAAAGTCACTATTAGATAAGCTCAAATTAACATCGGCCTGCCAATGGGTTTCACCGTCTAGGTAATCAATAAGGTCGGTTTTCACATACTTCACTAGCGGGTGAACATGCCACAACCCTTTAAGGTTCACATTAACGTCGTAGCTATCGTTCTGACGCCCCTGGATTGACATTTCCACAGGCTGGCCCAATAAACTCGCAGTTAACCCGTTAGCGTCAATTTCTGCGTTGTCGAAGGTAAGCGTTCCGTTAGCATCATCGAACTGCATACGTGTGCTAGTAATATACACATCATTGTTGTTTAACTGAGCTTCGCCTTGAACACGTATATCTTTGCCTTTAAGCGGTATATCTAATGTTAAGCTTGCGGATAATGGTCCTGAAACTTGCACATCTTTATCGAGCACTTTGCCTAGCGAGCTGGCAATTGAAGACTGTTTCATTAACGAGGTTAACTTTTCCCCTGTTCCAGAGCCGTCTGCTTTAATCGTTAACATTGAAGATGGGTGTAGACGTGGAATTTCTGCCGACATAGCCGCCACATCTATACCTGCTAACGTTCCTTTGTCACTTTCCATGACTAAGCCGGCATTTTCAAAACGTACCGACAAATCAAGTTCATTTAACGCAGGCCATTTTGATGAAAACACAAAGTCGCTATCTTCAATATCGACATAAGCTTGAAAAATGCCGCTGTTGTCGTTAAACGGATAGTTTTTAGGATTACCGTGCCACAATACTTGCGCTTTGCTTATGCTACCTTCGCCAGCGAAGGCACGGGTAAGAAATTTATCGGTATTCACGCCCATCAACGAGGCAGGAAAGAAGTTATTTACGGCGTTTAACGCCAGAGGCTCAATATTGGCAAATATGTCTAGGTTGCCCGTGGTTAAATTGGCACGAAATGCGGGCTCTAACACTAACTGTTCACTGTCGAACACGAGCTCTTTGCCCGTCATCACCCATTGCTTTTCGTCACCTACCGCTAGGGTATGAAAGTACAGGTTGGCGTTGAAGGCATTGATATCCAGATTTTGCTTAATAATATTGTCAGCAGATAAGGTACTGTTTTCACTTTTTAAGTAAACAGCGCCAGACTCTTTATACCAATAAATGTCGGCATCTAGCGAGGTAAGACCTGGGGTTTTGCCGGCTTGCTCCCATGACAAATCAAGAATTTTTGCGGTTAATTCCGGGCGGCGATTTCTAAATTGAAGTTCCAACGTGGCAAGTTGCCCTGTGGGATTTAACGCGCGAATTTCCTCTTCGCTGGTGTCATCCATAAACAAGGGTAGAAGCATCAGAAATGGATTTATCTGAACCGGTTTTACAATGCTGACGACTGCGTCGCCTGCATTTGTTACTTTACCTACGAAATCAGCTTCTATGGTTTCGTTGCCAGAGTCTATCACCAATTGATCTACCCTAACGCTCCACCCATCTTGCGTGGGTGCTGCTTCAATACTGCCACCACGAATACCTGTGACTAGGGTTGAGTATTCTTCTCCGCCCCATTCCAATAAACTTTCTTCAAACTGGGCTTGAACACCCGTAATGCCATTACTTTGTACATCGGCCCATATTTCGAAACTGGCTCGGCTTTCAGTTAAGGGACGTTTGGTTTTGATTAAGTCGCTCACCCAAGGTGAAATATCTAAATCTTCAGCGCGGGCATAAAACACCCCTTCAAAGGCATCTTTGTTGCCAGTCACATCAATAATGAAAGAAGCAGAATTCGACGATACATCGGCCACCTTCATTTGCCCTAAGCCTTGGTGACGTTTACCGCTGTTGTTCCAGGTTAACTGGTCGATGATGAAAGATTGAGTCTCGCCATTTTTAGAGAGAAGCACTTCCCCTTCTTCAAGAGAGAAGCTTTGAAGTTGTTCTAGAAATAAGCTTTTTAATGCATCAACAACAGGAAAGTTGTTATCGCCTGCACGCTCGAACCTATCGGCATCAACATCGAGCTTAAGGCCGCGAAGTTCAAAACGTGTAGAGGAGATCATTTGTCGTCTCAAAGACTGCCAAAAATCTAATTCAACATAGACTTGACGAATATTGAGTCCGACAGGAGACGCATCACTTTGCGCCATGGAGACCGAATTCAAGACAATACTCGGCCCAGAGCGTTGCCATACTGCATGCACGCTGTTAATAGTAAGATTTACGCCATAGCGCTGGCTGATATAGTCTTCCAGCAGATGCTTGTTGTGTTCAATATGCGGCAGCGCATAGCGAGCGGCGCTGATTAACAGCGCGAATAGAACAAGCAGGATGGCAAGCAGCAACCATATTTTTTTAACTAAATAGGCTGCTACCGACGTTAAATTTGTCACACTTCGCCTTCGTATAGTTAATGCATTACATCATGACGACGTCGTACTTATCCTGGTTGTACAAGGTTTCGGTTTGTACTTTAATTTGCTTCGATACAAACACTTCCAGCTCTGCAAGCATATGCGATTCTTCGCCCATTAATGCTTCAACCACTTTTGGCGAAGCATAAACAACAAATTTATCGGCATCATATGCGCGGTTTACCCGAACGATTTCACGCATAATTTCAAAGCAGATGGTTTCAACGGTTTTCACCGTACCTCGGCCCTTACATACGGGGCATTCGCCACACAGTATGTGCTCAATACTTTCACGGGTGCGCTTGCGGGTCATTTCTATGAGCCCTAGCGACGTAAACCCGTGAATATTAATCTTGGCCCTGTCCTTACTTGTCGCCACTTCTAGACTATGTAAGACACGTCTTTTGTGGTCTGGTTCAATCATATCGATAAAGTCGATTAAGATCATACCGCCTAAATTACGTAACCGAAGCTGCCTAGCAATGGCTTGTGTCGCCTCGGTGTTAGTATTAAAGATAGTTTCTTCTAGGTTACGGTGCCCAACAAATGCGCCGGTATTTATATCAATGGTGGTCATGGCTTCGGTTTGATCGATAATCAAATAGCCGCCTGATTTCAAATCGACCCTACGTTCAAGCGCTCGCTGGGTTTCATTTTCAACATCGTGCAAGTCGAATATGGGCCTGTCGCCCGTGTAATATTCCAACTTGCCGTTCATTTCGGGCACGTATTCTTTCGTGAACTGGAACAGCTCCTGAAAAGACAACTTAGAGTCTATTCGAATTCTGTCTAACTCGGTGCCGACAAAATCACGAAGCACACGGCGCGCCAGCGGTAAATCTTCATACAACACATTAGACTTACGCTTTTTCATCCGCGATTGAATTTTGTCCCAAAGTCGGCGTAAAAAGGCAGCATCTTGCTGTAATTCGGCTTTACCTACCCCTTCAGCTGCGGTACGTAAAATAAAACCACCGTTTTCATCGCAGAATTCCTGCACTAGCGTTTTTAAACGCTCTCGCTCGGCTTCTTCTTCAATACGCTGAGATACGCCAACATGGGTAACACTTGGCATAAACACCAAATAGCGACTTGGAATAGTAATATCGGTAGTAAGGCGGGCGCCTTTGGTGCCAATAGGATCTTTCACTACTTGCACAACAATATCTTGACCATCTCGAACAAGCTCACGAATGTCTTGTTTTTGAATGTGACTGGCAGATACTTCCTCTGCTATTTCATTATGAATAACAATATCCGAGGCATGAAGAAAAGCGGCTTTTTCAAGGCCAATATCCACAAATGCGGCTTGCATTCCAGGAAGTACCCGACTCACTTTACCGCGATAGATATTGCCCACTAAGCCACGCTTGGTATGACGCTCTACGTGAATTTCCTGCAATATCCCATTTTCAATGAGAACAACACGAGACTCTGACGGTGTAACATTGATTAGTAGCTCTGCACTCACTACACGACTCCAAATTCTCTAAGTAACTGCCTTGCTTCATACAAAGGCAATCCAACCACTGCGCTAGCACTGCCATTTATTGCTTTTACAAATTGACCGCCAATACCTTGAATGGCGTAACTGCCTGCTTTATCTGCAGGTTCACCTGTGTCCCAGTATGCGTCAATTTCATCGTTCGTCAATGCGGCAAAAGTTACCTTGGTGGTAATAGTTTGTGTTACTTGCTTGGTGGTAGACGCCACACTAATGGCCGTCAGTACTTCATGCTCGTTGTTCGATAGCATTGAAAGAATACGTCTAGCGTCTTCTTTATCTTCAGGCTTACCTAAACTAACCCCGTTAAAGGCAATAAGCGTATCAGACGCTAATACACGCGTATTTTCATTAAGTGCATCTTCATCGTGTAACCGTGCAAGTGCTGTTTTCGCTTTTTGCTCAGCGAGTCGAGCTACCTGGGCTTCAGGCGTTTCATTAGCAAAGGCTGATTCATCAATATCCACTGGCTTTACTGAATGGGCAATGCCCATCTGATCTAACAGCATGGTACGACGAGGGGAAGCAGAGGCTAAAACCACTGAGTAATTCACGATAAGAGCCTCACACTTTAACTAATGGAAAACTGACGACGGGTTTTACGAAGTAGCCAAAATACCCAAGGCCATAACAGCATAGAGGTAAGCACGGGCCACAAGTAATCCAATTGGAAATAGATATCAGTAAGTAAGTGCTGTACCCAGAATGTTAGCAAGTGGTACAGCGAAGAAAGCAATCCTATAACAATAGCTTGTTGCCATACCGAGTAATTTCGAAGCCGCTGATAGTTCGCGGCTAAAATATAGATTGAAATGCTTAAGCTTAAACTGTGGATGCCCAAGGTAGTGCCGACTAGTATGTCAACCGCCACACCGGTTAAGAAGGCCACGCCCACATTCACTCTGTGGGGAAGCGCCATGCTCCAGTACGCAAGCACAATCAAAACCCAATCAGGACGGTATAAATCAACCTGAATAGGCAATGGCACAATTTGAAGAACTAGCGCAATCAAAAGCGTAGTGACGATAACCGAATGACGCTTACGAATCATCTTCAGCCTCCTCCTTGCTTACCGTGTTGCTTTCATCTTCTTTATCCGCATCACTTTCACTACCCACATTACTGTCGATAGGTTTGCCTTCATCAGACCACAAGAGTAACAAATACTTTAACCTGTCTAATTTAGCCATAGGCGTTACGGTTACAATAGAAAATGGACGACTTTCATCCCGTCGTACTTCTTTCACTGTACCTACGGGATAGCCTTCGGGGAAAATTTTTCCTAAGCCGGAGGAAATCAATACATCTCCCGCTTTAATATCAACGCTGTGGGGAACATGCTCTAAATACAGCTCGTTTAGCGCGCCGCTGCCAGTAGCAATAAAGCGGATATCATTACGCTGAGAGCGGACAGGAATAGCGTGAGTCACATCAGCCAGTAAAAGTACGCGGCTATTGGTAGTGCCCACTTCCATAACCTGCCCCACTATGCCTTTTTCATCAATAATGGGCTGAGATAAATAAACTCCATCAATGGCGCCTTTGTTGATGACCACCTGCTGGCTATAAGGGTTTTTATCAACTGCCATCAGCTCGGCCACCATTTTACGTAAGTCGTTACGTACAGGTGCATCTAGCAAATGTCTTAATTGTTTATTTTCTTGAGACAAGGCATCAAACCGCTGGAGCTTCTCACTCATGAGCAACAGTTGATTCGTTAGCTTGTCGTTTTCTTCGAGAAGATCTTCATGTGAGGTCAAGCGCTGGGCGCTTTCGCTTAGCATTAGCCGAGGTAAATTGGCTAAATATTGAAGGGGGCTCATGAATGAATTTAAATAGACCCGAGTCGATTTAAACCCTTCTACTTTGTGATCCACAAAAATAAGTAACGCTGACAAAACAATTGCCAGCGCTAATCTATTATTCAGTGAGGGACCGCGAGTAAAAATAGTATCCATAATACAAAGAAGGCAACCTTAAGGCTGCCTTTCCTGTTTACTCATAGCTAAACAGGTCGCCACCGTGTAGGTCAATCATATCGAATGCCTTACCACCGCCACGCGCTACACAAGTTAGCGGATCATCTGCAATAACTACTGGAATGCCCGTTTCTTCCATTAGCAAACGATCTAAATCTTTCAGTAATGCGCCACCGCCGGTAAGTACCATGCCGCGTTCTGAAATATCAGACGCGAGTTCTGGTGGAGATTGCTCAAGGGCAACCATAACCGCAGAAACAATACCAGTAAGTGGCTCTTGCAAGGCTTCTAAGATTTCATTGGAGTTCAATGTGAAGCCACGCGGAACACCTTCAGCAAGGTTACGACCACGTACTTCAATTTCACGAACTTCTTCACCTGGGTAAGCTGCACCAATTTCATGCTTGATGCGCTCGGCCGTTGCTTCACCAATAAGTGAACCAAAGTTACGGCGTACATAGTTAATGATAGCTTCGTCGAACTTATCACCGCCGATACGTACCGATGACGAGTACACAACACCGTTTAGTGAAATGATAGCCACTTCGGTTGTACCACCACCAATATCGACCACCATTGAGCCGGTTGCTTCTGATACAGGTAAGCCTGCACCAATAGCGGCGGCCATAGGTTCATCAATCAAATACACTTCACGTGCACCTGCACCTAGCGCAGACTCTTTAATGGCTCGGCGCTCTACTTGGGTAGAGCCACATGGAACGCAAACTAAAACACGAGGGCTAGGGCGAAGGAAATTGTTGTCATGCACTTGTTTAATAAAGTGCTGAAGCATTTTCTCTGTTACATAAAAGTCGGCAATAACGCCGTCTTTCATAGGGCGGATAGCGCGAATGTTACCAGGCGTTCTACCTAGCATTCGTTTGGCTTCTGCACCTACAGCGGCAACGCTTTTAGGTCCAGCAGCACGCTCTTGGCGAATAGCCACTACAGAGGGTTCGTTGAGTACAATACCTTGGTCTTTAACGTAAATCAGCGTGTTAGCTGTTCCGAGGTCGATGGACAGATCATTAGAGAACATGCCTCGAAGCTTTTTAAACATGAAAAGTGTATTCCTGTTTCTGTGTTATCGCGTGTTAGCAAGGGTGAGATGACAGCGCTTTAACGTGAAGTCGATGTTTATCCGCACACTTTAACAATGGGGGCATATTTGGGCAAGCAGAGAACCATTTTTTAAACAATTAGGTGGCGATTAAGTGGAAACCCACTGCGCCTTCTACTCACTTCCAACCAACTTCTTGTTAAGTGGCTATTTTTAAACCAGTGAGAGTAGACAAGCATTTGAACCGGAAGTTTCACATTAATATAATATTTATTGTTCAATCATCATTGAATCGGTCTGTGTATGCGCTGAAATTAACTCACTAGCGGTGCATTGGGCGGTAGAGGCAAAACGATAGAAATAATAGTTTACGCCTGCAATAATCGTAGTGCTTGTTTGACAACTGGCTTGGTAAGCACACCCTTCAAGGCCTCTTACTTGGCCAAACGAAGCGGGGCTATTAATGGTGCCATTACAAGATAATGGGGTGGCACCTGCAGGGTTTGCAGTGGCCTTTATATGCTCCATGCCCGCTTGTGTTGCAAGCTGAGCGCGAAAACCTAGGTTATCCGCAGCGACTTTGTTGCCCGTAGAAGAGAGTGACGAGGCCAGTGTTAACCCTAACAGAGCCAGCACTATCATAATAAACAACGCCATGACCAACATACTTCCTCGCTGATGTTTTCGCGAGGCAGTAAAGAACGAACCGCCTAACGTTGCCGTACTAGGATGTGTTTTCTCTACTCTATTTCTATCAGTTCTTGAAAGCGCTTTATGTGCTTTATGTACTAGATATTGTTGGGATAAAGGTTCACGGCTCATTTTCAATTGCCACCTCAGTCGTCAGACTTAATACTTCATCGCCTTTTTGGGCTCGTAGGCGCAACATCACCATATTATTAACCCCACCGTTCACACTACGAACCTGAAAAGGGTCATCGTTTGAGGTACCGCTAGCAGGTGAGGCAGATAAAACATTAATGAAGTCCACCCCAAGCCTCGGGCTACTTGCCAAAGCCAAAGGCTGCGATGTGGTAAACCCAGACTCAATCCGGTGAAGTACCGAACCTCTTAAGCAAAAACTCACCGCTTTTGAGGCAATATAAGCACGGTTAGCTAGTGAGGCTTCTGCAAAGGCATCACTTACCGTAATCTCGAGGGTATCGTCAGTGCTGTCTCTCGTTGCACAGTCGCCATCGCCGTCATCGGTACAACTTACTATAGGTTGGCGGTAATCATTAGCGGCGTTATAGACATCTAATACACTAGGTGGTGCAACAATCACAGATGCACTAGCGGTAAAGGGCTGAGTATTATCAAGGGCATCCGCAGGAAATAATATATCGATAGTATTTTCAGTGGCTGGCTGAACAGAGATATCACTGTAACCTGTTACCACATCAGCGGGAACGAATTGTAGGCAGTGTTGAGACGATGATCCCCTTACTCTCACACTGGCAGGCACGGCGTTTTGTAGTTCACGAGCCATACGATTTATGGCAAAAGACGTTTGGGCAACAAGCTGCTCTCTTTCACTAACACCAACAAATACAGACATGCTACTGGTAACCACTTTTGCGATCCCTGTGGCTATCACCCCCATAACCACCAGGACGATGACAAGCTCTACTAACGTAAAGCCTCGAGCCTTGTTCATTGGTGTGCTATTTGCCATCAGTAATTCCACCGATAACCGCTAAAGACTATGGTTTTATCGTTAGGGGTAAGTACAGACACGCGAACCAATTTGGTGTTGCCCGTATAGCTACCCACGCCAGCATCATCAATACCGTCAAGGTTATCATCATAAAACACTACTACGTTGAGCTGGTAACCTTGATATAAACTTTGCCCACCTTGCGTGATGGTTTGACCCGCACTGTTTCTAATAACGCTGTAGCCGTGGTAATCATCCACATCATCAAAGGTAGAACGATTTTCTCCACTATCAGGCCCCAAGTTTGCGCTAGTCGTACAGTTAATAGTGTCGCTACATCGTTCACCGGCGTTATGCCCACTGCTATTTTCGTCAAATGCCTTACTCAGTATTTCTCGTTGTAATCCTTGGGCTAAAATATTAGCGCGGGCTTGCGTTACAGGCGCCACGCTTTGTTGCGCTTGCGCGCCAAGTAAATCGGTAACAATAAGCATGACAATACTGGTCACCACTAACCCAATCACGATCTCAAGTAGTGTAAAACCTCGCTCAGCACGCATAAATAAGCCCCTGAGCTTCAATACAGACACCAACTGTTGCTGTTCCCACAAAGGTCACTCTGCAAATATCTGATGCACAACTGCCGGTGGCGGTTATTGGCCGACCAAGGTAATCGAAGTCAATATAAGAAGGCGAAGCAACACCTTCTGAAAAGGTGATAGATACCCCTTTAGCACCAATTTCATCACCCCGCGCCGCTAAAAATGTGGGCGCGTTGGCGGCAATACTTGCGCCACAGCTGGCTGATTGATTTGCACTCCCGTAGTTAACAACAGTAGGGCCGTAAGCACCGTCACCAGACGAACTCACAATAGTGCGATAACAATAGCCTGCGCGGTTATCTTGCATGGCTTTGCTTTGAATATTTCGTAAGGTAGAGAGAAAACGTATTTGAAGGGAGTATTCTGTGTAGCCGGTATCATCTTGTATTCGCGCAGAAGCGACCACGCCTATAATACCAATAACGACGATGACAATAATAAGCTCAAGGAGCGTAAAGCCAGCGCCTCGGGCCTGACGCTGGCCAGGAACGAAATGCCTGGCCATGTGCTAGGTAATATTTAACAAGCAGTCGAAGTCAATGTGATAGTAGGAGAACCACCCGCTGCCGCATTTCTGTACTCAACATAGCAGTTAGCACCTTCAAAACCGTCGGGGTAAATGCGAGCCCAAGTACCGTTAGCACTCACATACCAATCTGTAGTACCTTGGTCTGCGGTAGTGTTTACTGCACGAATATCTAGGTTCATGTATGAATCTAGCTGCACAGTGGTGGTATTGTTATTGTCATCGAAGTATGTGCTGTACGGGTAACCATAACGAACATTGATATCAGTGCCATTTACGTTGATGGTCGTATTTGACGATGCAGTCGCGCCAGCAATAATTGCTTTTGCATGAATAGCTTCCGAAGCACTAATCAGTGCGCCTTCCACTCCTTCTAATGTGGCAATGCGAGCATCAGTTTGGAAACCTACAAACCGAGGCGCAGCGGTAACCGCTAAAATACCAAGAATTACGATAACTATGACTAGCTCAATAAGGGTAAAACCGCGTTGCTGCATAAAAAATGTCCTTTTGTTTCAATTACGTTTATTATTGCAAAAATGGCGTAATTGAATATAAAACTTTAGTTTAAAAATCACCAGTTTACGTATAAAACTCAATACATAGTTATGAGTTCGAATCATTACTAAAAACGATAACTTGGCCTATCCGTGGGTCGTATAGAAACCCATCGCCTTGCGCATCATTGGTAGGGCTACTGTTCAGATTTTTTATAGATTGGCTAAGGTAATAATAGCAAAGGTCATTACCACTTGCGCCGCCACCACTACTATTTGTAGCAAAGTATCGGTAACCGTCAAATGGTGATTCTGAAAAACTCGATGTAATGGAGGGGGCACTTTGCATTATCAGGCTAAAGATACTTTCGCAGTCTAATGCGGTAATCGCTGTGTCTTGACTGTTACCGTCACCGTTTAGCAGGCCTGTGGGATAGCCGGTATCCTGATCAACCGCGACATTAATGCCATCAAGTGTCACAAAGGTCTGATTGGTAGACGCATTCTCTTCTGGCCGACCTTCTATTTCCCATTGTGCGCGCACAAGCCCAACCCCTGTGGCGAAACCACCGGCAACACCCTCAACCGTGGCATCTTCAGCTTGTTCAGTAATATCAAGAAAGCGTGGAATGGCCACTGCCGCTAGTAGCCCAAGTAATACGACTACAATCACAAGCTCTATTAGCGTAAAACCCAGTTGTTTTCCCGCTATTTGATGTCGTTGCTTTTTCATTTGGACCACCCCAGTTTTCTCATTATTAAAATTCAGTTTGTTTGTTATTGTTCGTTTTCTGGAACCACATCACCACGAAATACAAAGTAGTCAAAGTAATCCCCCGCGCTTAAGGAAAATCGGCAGCGTGCATTCACGGCCTCATCGTCGACTAACTCACCACGAAAATATTCACCACGCACATTAAAACCATTAACCATCATAGGCACGGTTAGCAATGCGTTCCAAAGGGTTTTACACCCTTGCACAGAAGGAGACACTTCTGGCCATCCCTCATGACTCATTAGCACGGGCGTACGTCCAACTTCATTACCCTGCCTATCATAGTGCGTAAGCAGAATACGAACCGGCCGCCCTTCTGACTGCCACTTCCAATGAGCCGTTACTGCAGATTCTTCCAACTTGAGCGCTAGCTGCCTAAGCATCTGTGCTTCAAAATTAACTTCGCTGGTATTCAGTCGCACGATAAAAACAGCCATTAGTGAAGCAAACAACGTGATCACAATAATGTTGATAAATAAGGATCTGTTCTTACTTTTTGCCGCTTCGCTTTTCGTCACCATGTTACTACCCTTGCTGCTATTACTTTTTCGCAGTCATTAATTGCTCTTAACATACTGTTATAACACATCTTTAAGCTAGGGAGTTATACGCCTTTTATTGCGTTCATCATATCCCACATGGGGGTAAAAATACCCAGCGCGAGCACCAGTACCATGGCTGCCACCACGACAATTAAAAAAGGCTCTATCTTTGCTGTTAAATTTTTAAGATCGTAGTCAACTTCACGCTCATAGAACTCCGACGCCTCAACCAGTAATTCATCTACGCGACCGGTTTCCTCACCTACACGAATCATCTGCATCACCAAAGGTGTAAATAGTCCGCTTGCTGCGCTGACTCGTGCTAGCCCCTCACCTTTTTCAATTCGCTCGCGCATCGCAATAATCTTTTGCCCCATGTACACATTTCCCACCGCTTCTGAGGTTAAGTTTAGTGCACTGGTTAAGGGAACGCCCGCGCGCAACATCATTGAAAAACTTCGACAATAGCGGCTTAGTAAAGAACGATTAAAAATACTGCCCACTATAGGTAATGAAAGCTTACGTCTATCCCAATTTAAACGCCCGACTTTCGTATTTAATGAACGCCTAATCATGTAGGCAATGAATATCCCGCCAGCAATTAGCAGGTACCAATAGTTCAGCAAGAAATCTGATGTGCCTATGAGCGCTCGGGTCATTAAAGGCAATTCGGCATTGAACTTAGAAAACATGTCGGCGAATTTGGGGATAACAAAGATATTGAGCACTACAAACGCGCCCGCTAAGGCGATAAGCACAAAAATGGGGTAGCGCGTGGCGGCTTTAATTTGTTTGCGAGTTTCTTGTTCGCGCTCTAAATACACCGCCAGTTGAGCGAAGGCATCTTCTAATTGACCGGTGTTTTCGCCCACATGAATAATACTTACAAATAATTGATTAAAAATTTTAGGGTGCTGGTTTAATCCGGAAGACAAGGTGCGGCCTCGTTCTAAACTTACGATAGCGTCTTCAAGGGCAAGTTTAAGGCGAATAGAATTACAGGATTCAGCTAAGCCGGACACCGCTTTTAGTAAGGGAATACCCGCTTTGGTTAGCGAGAACATTTGGCGACAAAAAATAACTAAATCGTCCAAAGTGACTTCGGGGACAAACCAGCCTTGCCAACCAGACACGACACTTTCTTTTTTATCACTCATGGGGGCAATAGCAATTGGCGTTACACTGCGAGCGCGCAACATTGCCGCTGCACTTCCTGCATCGTTCGCGTCTAACTCGCCTTCTGTCAGGGCGCCATTTCTTTCGCGCCCTTTGTAGCTAAACCGTGCCATCTATCATTGCCTTATTGCACTGTTGTGTCGTCAGTGATTTCAGAGGTGGGAGCATCTTGGGCTACCATCTCAACCAGTTTTAACACCTCTTCTACACTGGTTACGCCCATTTTTGCGTAAGTCAGAGCAGATTGAGGCAAAGAGCGATAGCCTGCGCTTTTAGTCGCGGCATCACTAAAGCCTTGAATATCACTGGATTTTAAATAATTCATCATGTTTTCAGTCATTTCGAGTAACTCAAAAACCCCAATTCGCCCTCTGTATCCTGTTTGATTACATTTCTGACAGCCACGCCCTTGTTTAAAGGCAACGTCTGCGGCATTTTCATCAATACCGTTCAACCACACCTTTTCATCATCCGTTGGCGTATAAGAGGTGGTGCAATTATCACAAATTCGGCGTACCAAGCGCTGAGCAATAATGCCTCGAAGAGAACTTGCCACCAAGTAACCTGGCGCGCCCATATCGAGTAAGCGCACTACGCTAGATATAGCGTCGTTGGTATGCAGTGTCGATAGTACTAAGTGACCGGTTAATGCACCACGAAGCCCAATTTCTACCGTTTCTTGATCACGCATTTCCCCCACCATAATAATGTCGGGGTCTTGTCGTAGTGTGGTTCTAAGTACATTTGAAAAAGTCAGGTTTATTTTAGGATTCACTTGAACCTGATTAATGCGGGGTAAGCGGTATTCCACCGGATCTTCTACGGTAATAATTTTCGACTTTGCCGTATTTAATTCGCTTAATGCACCATACAAAGTGGTCGTTTTACCCGAACCTGTAGGCCCGGTAACCAAAATCATCCCATGAGGGCGTCGTAACAAATTTCTAAAGCGGGTTAACTGTGCTGAAGGCATGCCGGTTTGTTCAAGGGTCAGTATTCCTGCGGACTGATCAAGCAAACGCATGACCACAGACTCGCCACCTTGCACTGGCATGGTAGACAAACGCACGTCTATTTTGTGCCCTTTAACTTTAATTTGAGTACGGCCATCTTGCGGTAGCCGCTTTTCGGAAATATCTAACCCCGCCATTAGCTTTAAACGCAACACTAACGCGGCCGCTATACTTTTCTCGGGTATCACAGTTTCTTGTAAAACCCCATCTACCCGTTGTCGTATTCTCAACTGATTTTCATCAGGTTCTATATGAATATCAGACGCTTTTGCTATCACCGCATCTTCAAAAATAGATTGCAGCAACCGGGCGACTGTTGTGTCTTGATCGCCCGCACCACCAAGTTCTATATTAAAGTTATCTTCAGTATCGTATTCTTCTGCTAGTTCTTGGGCAAAACTCGCAATTTCTTGGGTTTTTCGATAAAAAGTATCGTAAGCGGTGAACAGCTGTTGCTCGCTAACTACGGCAAGTTCAATTTGTCTGTTTAACGTTTCTGAAAGATGATCTACCGCGGTTAAATCGGCGGGATCTGACATGGCAACTAGCAGGCTGTCCCCCTTATCATCAATAACGAGTGCGCGATATCGCCTAGCTTGAATTTCAGGTAAAAGCAGCACAGCTTGTTGATTTACGCGGTATTGATCGATATCGATAAGCGGAACATTTAAATGCCGAGATAACAATTCAAGCATTTGGTGTTCAGTCACCAACCCCATCGAAATTAGCGTAGCACCTAACTTACGGCCTGTACTTTTTTGCTCAGACAATGCCGTCATTAGCTCATCAGCACTAATCAAATTATGCTGAACAAGAAGGTCGCCAAGGCGAACTCTAGGTTTATTCATTTTACTACTTCCCGAAGCCTAGCCATGCGCTCTTGCGCATAATGATGTACATTTGGTGATAGGGTCTGCTGCGTATCAATCTTTACTACTTGGGAGAACGCGTGAAACGCCAGTGCAGATTGATGCAAATTGTCAGCACTTATCGCAGCACCTAACCACCATTTGGGCTCGAGAGGTCGCCGCTTAGTTAGCACTAAATAATCATTAAGTGACTTGTCGAACTCGCCATATTGCTGCAGTAAATTCGCTCTAAAACTAAGTAACTCTACAGACAGTGGGTTGCGGGGTGAAGAAACAGCCCCGTTCGCGTTTTCTATTGCTAACGTTGTTAGCCCTTGTTTCACATACAACCGCGACAACATAAGGCGAACACTGTGATCATCCGGTGAATTCACAAGCATACCTTGTAATAAGGCCTGGGCTTGTTCTACCTGGCCGCTGGCAAACAGCAAGGACGCTAGCTTCTTCTTAACACTAATATCGGTTGGATGGCTTTGCGCTTTCTGCTGCATTAACCTGATGGCTGTGTTGTAGTCGTTATTATCAAGAGCCAAGCGCACCTGCTCGTCTATCGCAGGGGCGTTTTTATTGTTATCAATCTGCTTTGAGAAACGTGCCACTGGTGCAGACTCGGCTGTTTTTACGCTGTCTACCGACTTTGATACAGTCTTCGCTACAAAGATGCCAGTAGGGCTGTTGTCTGGGTTGGAAGTAGGGTTAATGCTTGCATCAGAAGCAGCACGCGAGCTTGGGCTTTTTATGTATTCACCTTCGGTGGCTTTCGCCTTTTCTGAAGAGGTATCCTGTGCTACTTGGGCAGACGTCTGCATCGGTTTTGATAAATTCTGCGGCGTATTCGTGTCGTCGTTTTGCGAGATGCTAGCTTCAACACTTCCTTGTCCCGCACTTCCTTTTTCAGCAGTTTCTTTTTCAGCACTTTCTTTTTCGGCAGATTCAGTACTTGGTTGAGCACTTGCTGTCAGGGAAGCCGGCAATATAGCGGGGCTTGGTTCGGTTAATGAAACTTCGTTTGTATCTGTTATCGGCATTGATTCAGAGGGCAACACCGCAGATGAAACCGATGGCGCGGGGTTAAGCAGCACCCACACAGCTAACGCGATGGTGACGATAACTAACAAAAGCACAACGATAGTAAGCGCACTTACTGACTTTTTTTGTGGGGGCTCGTATCGAGCTTGCGGTTGTTCAACGCCTTCGCGAGCTTCTAGATCTTTCAGCATTTTATTCACAACACTCATGCCATGCCTCCAAACTCGAGTACACTGGCAAGGGTAACCGAAACCACCACACCGGCCGCTACCAAAGAAGGCCACAGGGCAAAAGAAGCGTACCAAGGCAATGTAGTGGCTTCGGTGTCAGCAATAGCCAACTTAATATGCGATACATCCACGTTGTACTTGCCTTCGCCATACGCCAGCATCATGGCCTTATGACACAGTACGTTGACCAGCCTTGGCGTCCCCTTCGTAGCCATAAACATTAATCGGCAACACGCTAAGTCGAATACCTCTTCTCCTGTGTGCCCTGCTACCACTAAACGATGTTTTACATAATGGTAAATTTGGTCGGTATCCATGTGCGATAACGAATAACTGAATGTAATGCGCTGCTTTAACTGCCGCAGCTCCGGCATTGAAAGCTTTTGATTGAGCTCTGGTTGCCCAAATAACACCACCTGCAATAATTTACGGCTTTCTGTCTCTAAGTTAGTCATTAACCGAAGTGCTTCAATACTTTCTACCGGTAACGCTTGCGCTTCATCAATCACCAAAACAGCACTGCGATGCTGGGCATTAATATCGATAAGTCGCTCTTGAATACATTGGGTGAAACGCTGCTGATCGCAGGTTTGCCCTATATCTACTCCTAACTCACTTGCCACTGCACGGCGCAACTCGTCTGGGCTTAAAAGAGGGTTAGGAATATAGGCTGATTGAAAATGCGCGGGCAATTCATTAAGAAATTTCCGGCAAATAAGGGTTTTTCCTGTACCGACTTCACCAGTCACTTTGATAAAGCCCTCACCAGATTTAAGCGCAGTGAGTAACACCTCACTGGCTTCAATATGACTGGGTAGGCCATAAAAAAAACTGGTGTTTGGCGTTAAAGTAAAAGGTAGCTCTCTAATGCCAAAATGATACAAATACATACTTAATCCACATACAACCAATCAACCATATTTTGGCGACTGGTTTCAAGTTGCTGTTCGAACGTGTCGTGTCCTACAACAGTGGGTTTGAGTAAAATAATAAGTTCTTTTTTTGTTTCGCTAACTTGGCGATTTTTGAACAATTCACCAAACAAGGGAATGTCACCCAGTAATGGCGTTTTTGATACCACATCGGTTTGACTGGTTTGCATTAAGCCACCTATCACCACAATTTCGCCAGAGCCAGCACGAATTATAGTGTCTGACTCTCGAATGGTGCTTTGTGCCAATGGCAATACAATTTGCTCATCATCCATAGTCACAACTTTTTGCTGCTCAGCAGTTTCAATCACCGATGGGTGAACATGCAAAAGTACCGTGCCTTTGTCATCAATTTGCGGTGTTACATCTAGCGCAATGCCCGAGAAAAAGGGGGTAAGTTCAATATCCGGTGATATAGACGTTGTAGTGCTGGTTACCGTGCTGTCGCTTGACACATCAGTGACAAAATATTCATCGTCACCTACTTTTATAACCGCTTTTTGATTATTAATAGCGGTCACCCGGGGGCTCGAAAGTACTTGTACATTCCCTTGAGTAGACAGTAATGACAGCACGCCTGAGAAGTCTTTGTTCAAAAAAGCGAGGCTTGTCACGCCACCCAAAGTAGCGCTGATGTCATTGCCTAACGTGCCAGCAGTGGTTGAAAGCGAAAAGTCTGTATTGCCGGTGTTGGCCAATATTTCATTCCAATTAATACCCTGCTGATAACCGTCATTCAGTTCAACTTCTAAAATACGGGCTTCCAAAATAACTTGCTTAGTTAAGTTCGCTTCTGAGGTCTTCAAAAAGCGGCGTATATCAGACAATTCATCAGGCATAGCCCGCACAGTAACTAAGCTTGCTTGCGGAGTAACAAATACAGCACGGCCGTTTTCCTTACCTACCATAGCTTCAAGACTAACCTTCAAGTCGGCCCAAAAGTCGGTTTCAGTGCGAGTGTTTATCGTTGTGCCGTTAGTATTGCTGTTGTTTTGACTTCCGTAGCTTTCGGAACTGCTGAAGTTGCCACTGTACGAGCCCGAAGAAGAACCATTGTTGTTATTTTGATTATTATTTTGCGTTACACCGCCGGAGGTAATACTGGTTTGAGTTGCCCCGTTTCGCTGCATGTAGAGGTAATTCACGGCAAAGGTTTCAGTACGCATACCTGCAGCGCGCACTTTAAACACCGTTCCTGAGCGCGCAATGTCATAGCCATATAAGTCACTGAGTAGTGACATAACTTCATCTATTGTAACTTGCTTGAGTTGCAGCGATACCGACCCAGTTACTTGCGGATGAATAGCAACACTGTAAGGCGTACCTTCAACCAAGCCTGCGAAAAAGGCGCTGATAGGCACACTTTGCGCGTTAACGTCGAAACGTTGTGGGCCGAACAAGCTGTTAGTTGAAGACACACTTTCGGGTGCTGCCAATGCAGCTGATACCGCAGAGGGAATGGGCACTGGGGTATTTAGTTGTGAAGATTTACGCGCTTTTTCTGCATCAATTTGTTCTTGTAAGTCTTGTTCAACTTTTGACACAAGCTGCTGCTGAGGCTCTGATGTACTCTGACAACCGGCCATCGCTAAAGATATGCTTAATACTCCAAACAGACGGGGTAACTTGCCCATTTTACAGATCCTCTGATACATTTTTTTTAATTGTTGTTATTGGCGCTAGAGACAATACAGTTCGTACAGGCTTGGCATAACGGTTTTTCAAAATTACTACGGTATTCTTAGTGATGCTTTCTACTTTGCCGTCGGCGATATCATCCCCTTCCCTGACCACTTTATTATTAATAATGGCATGCTTACTTTGCGCAGAATACATGATGGCGCTTAAGGAAAACTCCCCTTGCTGCGTAGCACCAATGCCTGTCATTTTGGTATTCCCAGGACGAGTTGGGTCTTGCTGTGCAAACAACAAAAATGAGCTAAAAGTGAGCACTATTGTTAGTATTAGTTTAAACACGGATAAATGTCCTTTGCGTGCTAACGGTATAAAACTCTATTGTCACTTTTCCGTTAGGGTAATCGCTGACTTGGTAATCCATCGCTTCCCAATAAAGCTTTATATTTTCTTTTTGAGCACGTTGAAGAAAGTCTCTGATATCAAAATAGCTACCGCTGAACGTTAGGGTTAGGCCGTGTCGATAAAGCGTAAGCGCCGATAAGTCTTCACGCCCTGCAAATATATTAACAGGCGCAATAGTTGCCATAGATTCCAAGCGCACTTGTTGTGCATCATCAAACATACGACTAACCAACGCTGGCATTTCATCAGGGGTGACTAGGGTCTTAAGTTCATCTCTAAATCGCCGTTCCAATATCGCATCTTTTTCTTCTAATTCTGCAATGCTTGATATCAAGGCCTTGTCGGGATCCTCTTCTAGCGCTTCGAGATAAATTTGCAATTGCTGGCTTAACGAAGAGGTTTGCGTGGCTTCAGACGCAAGCCTTCTTTCCATCGATTGCGACTTTTTCCAAAGTGGTTCGATGAAAAACGTGAAACCAACAAGTACTATCACCACTAAGCCCGCGACGAAGAGCATGATGAGTTCTCGAGGGCTCATGGCGGCCAGTTTACTGTTCAAGCTATCTTTGCTCATTCTGGTGCCACCTCAACGTCTTCATCAGCTGGCTCACTGAGTAACTCAAACGACAACACGCCATTTGGATTGCCATCCTTGTTGATATCACGGCTTAATTTAATGACTTCAAATTCTTTTTCTTCAAAGTAGGTAGCGTTTCCTAGTCGTTTTAACCACGCTGGCAGCGCACCTGGGTCGTTTACTTTGCCATATAATGACAATCGCTCACTGCGCACTACAAATCGCGTTAACCATAGAGAACCGTCTGCAACATCGGCAAAACCATTTAAGGCTTGGTAAAATGGCGCCTGCTCTCGAGTTTCTTGCCCACTCAATTCTTCTATAAGTAATGTTTTTTGGCTGACCGAAAGGTTTAACGTTTCGTGTTCTTCAGATAAAACTTGTGATGGCTTTCGTTCAGCTAATTGAGATTTCGCCATGGCTAACTCTTCATCAAGCTGGATAGTTCGCTCTTGCGCTTGGTTTAACACTGCACTTTGTTTTTGAACCGTCACGCTCAACCTCATGGTAACTAGCACGACTATCAGCAATGTAAGTAACCACACTACGAGCATTGTGCCTACGTTCAACCAGCGAAACTCCGGTTTAAACTCTGGCCAATAGAGGTTAATCCGCTGTCTCATTTTAGCTCTCCTGTAGTACTCATAGTAGGAGGTGCTATAGGTTGTGGAACCAATGCACAAAACGCAGCACTTAAGCTCACCAAGTTCAGCCGATAAACATCAATGTCTTCGCTAACTTGAATAGGCGAAATTAACTGGTCGATTTGTGCCGGAATTAACTGGCTGAGCTGCATCTTAACCGTAGTAGAATGCGGGGAGTCTAACCGAAATAAAACCGAACGGATGGGCGGTTGGCGCAACTGACTTTCAAAGTGGTCCATAGAACGTTGAATTTGCACACCCAAATTATCAAGCAGTCCCATTTCCAATTCTTCTTGGGAAAACGAGCCAATATTTTCAAAACCTTTTAACCGCCGAGAAGAATAAAGGTTTCCATCTTTAACCACATTTAAAACCACTTCTTCACCGGCTTCTTGTGTTAACAGTACGGTGGCGCTTTCCATTGACGGCATGAGCTCGCATAGCGCTAATTCAGCAGTCGTGATTTCTTTTAAAGTGACATCGGCAAATTGGATATGGCTGACAACATCAGCAATGACAGAGCGAGGTAACGCGAATACGTTTACCTTGTTAGTGCCTGCAAGAGGCACGGGCAAATCGACATAATCAAATACATAGGCTTTGTCGCTACCCAATATTTCGGCAACAGACCATTGCAGTGCGCCGTGAACTTCGTTGTCCTCAACATTTGGCCGGTCTAGCTGTAACGCATTGTACCAACTGTGAGACATACACACGCACGTTGAGATACCAAGAAGGTTTTTTTCCTTTAGCCAAGTATGAAGCTTTTCACCCCATTTTTCTGGCGTTACCGTTTCTTCGTCAACTAAAACTATTGAATCTTGCTCACGTTTTACGATGCAGAAGGATACAGACTCAGCGTCTACAGAAACGCCGAGCACATGGTGCTTGGAAACACGTCTAAATTTCTGCTTTAGGTATTGGCGCCATCCAATGTGCATTGTAAAATCTTTGGCCATGAATAATTGTGTTATTACAACAAAGTAATAACAATAGCACCAGTAGACGAAAGTTGTTTATTTTTAAGAATATTTCAATTTTTTATTAAACGCGTCACACCCCAATAACCGTTATTTTTCTCCGTTATTTCCCAGCCTCTTTTAGCCAGAAGAATGCGAATATAACGATTACTCATGCCGTGTCCAAACACAACAATTTGAGCGTGCTGTTCGGCTTTCTTTTCGAGTTCCTTTGCCGCTTTACCCACGCGATTTTTAGCCTCAACGAAAGACTCAAACCGCCCCGCTTTCCCGCAAATCCACATTAGCCTGTTTAATAAAACCCAATGCCACGCTTTTAATCTTAGCGGTAGCCTGTAGTAGGGTATATCCATTTCTTTTAATTCGGGAATAACGTCAACTGCGGGCTCGCCCATATAATAGTTCGCCGAGAGCTGCGCTCTTTTAAGCGGGCTAGCAATGATGTGATGCGCGGCAAATTCGCGCTTTTCATTTGGGTAATGGGCGCTGTCTAAAGGTGACTGATTGTACTGGCGAACCCAATTGGTAAATTCACCCGCACTTAATTTATTGTTGTGAGCAGACAACGGCTTTCCGTGCCGAATTAGAATTATTTCCTTCATCCTATCTTCCTCTATATGAATAGCTTTAAAACCAGTAGACCAACTATATCGCTGTAGTTAAGTATTTTGGACATAAAAAAGCCCGCACTTTGTGAAATAAAGATACGGGCTTTTTAAGATTCTATATTGAATATCTACGCAGATTGCTGCATATCGACACTTTTAGACACTTGAGTCGTTATATAGCTTTCTAAGTTGGTTTGCTCGCTCTGGCTTAAACGTAAACCATGCTTAGTTCGGCGCCAAATGACGTCTTCAAGAGACATTGCCCATTCGTGATCAATAAGGTAGTCCACTTCTGCTTGGTACATGTCGGCACCAAAGTTCTCACCCATGCTGCCTAAATCTGCTTTTCCTTCAAGAAACTTAACGCACAACATGCCGTATTGACGCGCATAGCGAACCCCTACCGATTCAGGTAACCATGGGTAGTCTTGTTGTAGCTGTTTAATTAAATCTGCTTTATTGGTGAAAGCGCCACCCGGAAGCGCTACATTTTTGGTCCAGGCTTTACCTGCCTTTGGAAACAGGCTAGTTAACTTATCTACTGCATGCTCAGACAATTTTCTGTAGGTAGTAATTTTTCCACCGAAAATATTAAGCAATATTGGCGAAGACTCAGTGCCGCTTAGCTCTACTTTATAATCGCGCGTTAACTCTTGCGCAGACGCATTTTTTTCTTCAAGCAATGGGCGCACGCCACTGTAGCTATGAACAATATCACTTTCGTCAATTTTGGTTTTAAAATACGTATTAACAACTTCAATAAGATATTCAGTTTCAGCTTCAGAAATAGCGGCTTGCGATGGCTCACCAACATAGTTCTCATCGGTAGTACCAACGAGTGAAAAGTCATCTTCGTAAGGAATAACAAAAACAATACGGCCGTCTTTATTTTGAAGAATATAAGCTTCTTCTGTGTCATACAATTTAGGCACAATAAAATGACTGCCCTTCACCATACGCATCGCATTTGGGTTTTTAGTGTCGGCAAGTCTATCTAGGAATGAAACAGCCCATGGCCCAGCAGCGTTAACCACAGCCTTGGCATTGATTGTAAACGTTTTCCCTAATGCGTCTTTTAAAGTCACTTTCCATAACTTGTCTTGCTTCTCGGCACTAATACATTCAGTGCGGGTATAGATGCTAGCACCTTTATCTTGCGCTGCTAACGCATTCAATACCACTAAACGAGCATCGTCTACCCAACCATCTGAGTACTCAAAACATGTTGTTATATCATTCACCAAGGGGCCTGTCGGTGACGTAGACATTTTCTTTGAGCGCGGCAATACATTACGTTTGGCTAGTGAATCGTACATAAACAAGCCAATTCGTATCATCCATGCGGGACGAAGATGCTTTTGATGAGGTAAACGAAAACGTAAAGGCCACATGATATGTGGGGCTTTTTCCAATAGCACTTCACGCTCAGCGAGCGCTTCTTTCACAAGGCGGAACTCATAATGCTCTAAATAGCGTAAACCACCATGTATTAACTTACTGCTAGAGGAAGACGTTGCACCTGCAAGATCGCCTTTTTCACATAGTGCTACCGAAAGTCCGCGACCGGCTGCATCTAATGCTACTCCGGCTCCATTGACACCGCCGCCAACCACTAAAACGTCAACGGTTTGTGTACTATTTGTATTCTGATTCATGTTCTCGCCCCTTTCGGCTTCACTAGCATGCTGGCTATTTGACAACCAAAAAGAAAACATGTCAACACAAAACGAACATTAACGAACATTCTTGCTCATTTTTAACCTACGCAATTAAAGCACTGGTTCAACATAGCCCCATGGTTTCAGATAAAAGTTTGATATATAGCTTTTGCAGGTATTAGGTATGCCTACTGTTATGCATAGCCGTAAGCTTACTTAACCATAGCAGTTAATACATGGGTAACAAGGATGGCGCGCCGTTACAACAATGCTGGGCAGCATGCTGTTTTGGAAGTAGATAGTAAACTGATAAGTGACTACTAAGGTTATAAGTTGGCCGTTTACGCCTTAATGAAACTGATGTTGTTTTCATCAATAATTTTTCGAATAGCAGGGGGCGGTGTTTGATCGCATACCAGGCAATCAACCTGAGAAATATGCCCCTGCTCTACCATAGCTCTTCGTTCAAACTTACTATAATCTGCTGCAAGAATAACGTGCTGGGTATGCTCTAATATCGCTTGTGATACCTTTACTTCCCTAAAATCAAAATCGAGCAGTGCACCATCAGCGCTAATTCCACTGATACCTATAATGCCGTAATCCATACGAAACTGGCTGATGAAGTCGCAGGTTGCTTCCCCAATAATACCGCCATCTCGGTAACGTACTTCGCCCGCAGCGATAATAACTGAGAAGTCTTCTTTAGCAGAAAGAATGGTCGCGACATGAATGTTATTCGTTACCACGTGCAAGTTTTTATGATTAAGTAACTTGCTTGCTATCATTTCAGTCGTCGTGCCTATGTTTATAAATAATGAAGCCCCGTCGGGGATCATGCTAGCCACTGCCTCAGCAATTCTTTCTTTTACTTCACTGTTTTGTGTTTTGCGTTCTTGATAAGGCGTATTTTCCCAACTTCGATTAAGTCCAGCGCCCCCATGGTATCGACTAACAATACCTGCCTCGGCGAGCTGGTTTAGATCGCGACGAATAGTTTGGGGGGTAACATCACAACGAGTAACCAAGTCGTCAATAGACATGAAGCCATTTTGTTTGATAAAGCTAACAATTTTTTCGTGTCTTTGCGTTTGGTTCATTGGGTCATTCCTTGTGGCGATTTAGCTATTATACGTGGTTCACCTTTGCCTGCCTACGGTAATTCGAACACTGAAATGTTCGTTTTCGAAAATATAGCATTGTTAAACTGGTGTAAATGGTGCAAACTCTTACCAAATTATGTTCAGGAGACGTGTCATGGGCCAATATATTCTTGCCATAGACCAAGGAACCACGAGTTCACGTAGCATTATCTTTGCAGCGGACGGCGCTATCGTAGCTGTTGCACAACAAGAGTTTTCTCAAAAATACCCACAAGATGGTTGGGTGGAACACGATCCAGAAGAAATTTGGGAAAGCGTAACCACTACCATGAAGCAAGTATTCGATAAGTGCTCTGTATCACCTGAAGATATAGCCTCTATAGGTATTACCAATCAACGCGAAACAACCTTAGTTTGGAATAAAAACACCGGCAAGCCTGTGTACCCGGCTATTGTTTGGCAAGACAGACGTACCTCGCAGCAATGTCGCGAACTCGACGACGATGAAAGTTTAGTGGCGCATATTACTGAATCTACGGGGCTACTGCTTGACCCTTATTTTTCGGCCACCAAACTAGCGTGGATCTTAGACAATGTAGAAGGTGCAAGAGCGCAAGCCGAAGCCGGTGAATTGCTTTTTGGTACAGTGGACACCTTCTTAATTTGGCGTTTGACCAACGGCGAATCACATAAGACCGATGCCACTAACGCTTCTCGTACCATGTTGTTCGACATTAATACTCAGTGTTGGGACGAACGATTACTCGATACCTTTAATATCCCTAAAGCCATGCTTCCTGAGGTCATGGACTGTGCTGATGAATTTGGTGTTGTAAGCAAAGATATTTTGGGCTGTGCTATCCCTATTCAAGGTGTAGCCGGCGATCAGCAGGCTGCGCTTGTTGGCCAAGCCTGCTTCCAGAAAGGCATGGCAAAAAGTACTTATGGTACGGGTTGTTTCATGATTTTGAATACAGGCGACAAGCCTCTTCAATCTAAGAACCGCTTGTTAACTACCATCGGTTATAGGTTAAACGGAAAAACCACTTACGCCCTTGAAGGTAGTATTTTCATGGCCGGCGCTACGGTGCAGTGGTTACGTGATGGCTTGAAACTGATTGACGATGCTTCCGAAACCGAAGCGTTGGCGCAAAGAGCGCGACAAGATAATGGTGTTTTTCTTGTGCCAGCCTTTACCGGACTAGGCGCTCCTTATTGGGATCCCGATGCGCGAGGTGCGATTTTGGGCCTAACTCGAGACACCGGCATAAGCGAAATTGTTGCCGCGGGCTTGCAATCAGTATGTTATCAAACCAAAGACTTACAGAAAGCCATGGAAAGTGATGGCGCACGGCCAACCACTATCCGCGTAGATGGCGGCATGTCTCGAAACGATTGGGTAATGGGTTTCTTGTCTGACATATTAGGCGCAGAAGTTGAACGCCCCGAAATTACTGAAACCACCGCACTTGGCGCCGCATTCCTTGCTGGCCTTCAAGCTGGTGTATTTACCTCTGTTGATTCCCTTACCGAGTGCTGGAAAAGTGACAGTATTTTCACTCCTCGGCTTTCAAAAGAAGAGCGTGACAAGGCCTATGACGGTTGGAAAAACGCCGTTGCCCGTATCCGCTGTAGTTAATTTTACCTCTCCATATATAGCGCGGTAATAAACCGCGCTTTTAATATAAAAAAATATTTTTATAACATTGTCATTACAATGTAAATTTGTGTTACTATCAAAAATTAAGGAAAACGTTTACCTTTTTTCTTAATTTTTAAAAACCTTTAATTTCAACATCTTAATAATAATAATTCGAAATTTAGGTTATAAGGTGTGTAAAAAGAATGTTAATAAGCTTGATCCGAACATACTTATTACGCTATTTGTACGCTAACTAAGTAGAAAATAGCCTACTCACGGAGAAAACACAGTGACACATAAAATTAATCACATCATTATTAGGCCCAATGGCCAAGCGCTCACTATTAGGCGTTGCTATTGCGACAGCCTTACACACCCCGTTGGTATTCGCTCAAGAAGAAGCGACACCATCTGAAGACCAAGTTGAAGTTATTGAAGTTAAAGGTTTTACCAGTTCACTTAAAGCATCAATGCTAGATAAGAAAGCATCTGATGTTGTTTACGACGGTATTACTGCTGAAGATATTGGTAAATTCCCAGATCAAAACGTTGCAGAGTCACTGCAGCGCATTACTGGTGTTGCTATTGATAGAAGTGGCGGTGAAGGACAATTCATTACAGTACGTGGTTTCGGCCCAGAATTTAACACCGTATTGGTAAATGGTCGTCAAATCGCTACTGAGAACCAAGGTCGAGCGTTCAGCTTCGACACGCTTCCTGCAGAATTAATTAGTGGTGCAAAGGTATACAAGAGCCCGCTAGCATCAATGCAAGAAGGTGGTATTGGCTCGACTGTTGAAGTTACCACTGCACGCCCTTTCGCATTTGATGGCTTTAAAGCTGTAGCAAGTGTTAAAGGCATGTATGAAGACATTTCTGAAGAAACAACACCACAACTATCTGGCCTTGTTACCAATACCTTTATGGATGGCAAGCTAGGCGTTTTAGCTGCTGCTTCCTTCCAACAACGTAAACTTCAAACAAATATGTTGGAAACACGCTACTGGCGTCCAGGTGTTAGCATCACAGATCGTTCAGAACTGGATAACCCAGACTATGCCGATAGCTCGCAATACAATGGCGTTTACGTTCCACAGAACTTTGACCAAATTGTTGACTTGGTAGATCGTGAAAGAACATCTGGAAACTTGGTTGTTCAATACGCTCCTAACGATGATATGACTCTTACCTTAGACGGTCTTTACTCAAAGTTCGAAGTTGATTCAGACGCCCACAGTGTTGGTCATTGGTTCACCGATAGCAACTTAGACAATATGACCTTTAATGACAATGGCTCACTAACTAGCTTAGACAGTACATTAGTTGAAGGTGTTGGTGGTGCAACTGACTTTATCCGTCGTCGATACGGTCGTGACGTTGAAATTCAAGCATTTGGTGCGAACTTCGAGTGGTTAGTAAATGACAATTTAACTGCCGTTATCGATTTATCAACATCAACGGCTGAAGACAACAGTGGTGGCGATAACTTCTTTACCGTTGTAGGTTACAACAATGCCTACAGCGTAGATTATTCAGGGACTACACCAACACTAACTGTTGATGGTGGTGATGCAGCCTTACAAACACCATCGTTAGGCCGCATGCATTACAACGAACGTAACGGCTTCGATACTGAAGACACTATTTCAGAATACCGTGCGGATTTCACATGAGTGCCAGATTCGGATAATGCCTTCTACAAAATGGATTTTGGTATTTACTATCAAGACCGTGAAAAAGACAACACACGTCGCTTCGCTTCAGCATGTAATGTTTACTGTGGATACAGTTTCGATATTCCTGATGAGCTACTTACTGTTTTCACTGCCGAAAACTACTTTGCTGGCGTACCTAACCAATGGTTGACGTACAACCCGGAAGCGTTCTTCGATTATGCAAACTCTGACGCCGCTGCACAGCAAATTGCTGATGCAACAGGTTTATCATTTGATGATGTTCGTGCAACCCTTGATGCAACAAATATTAGTAACCCGCAAGCAAGTGCCGACTCTTACGTTGTGGGCGAAGAACTATTAAGTGTTTACACGCAGTTCTACTTCCAAACTGAAATCTCAGATTTACCTTTAGATATTAACTTCGGTTTCCGTTACACAGAAACAGATACATCTGTAGATGGAACTGTTCAACAGGTTCAAGATTTAGAGCCTATTCCTAACGACCCATCAGACCTTAACGTTGTTTATGCGACCGATGTTGGAACGCCGATTAATGAGAAAAACAGCTACTCTTCGTTGCTGCCTAATGTAAACGTTAAACTTCAACTAACTGACGACTTGTATCTACGTTATGCTTATTCAGAAACACTTACTCGCCCAATGATGGACGACCTAGTACCTGTATTTAACGTAACGGTATCTCGTCCAGGTAACTTGCAAGCTCAAGCGGGAAATACCGAACTTCAACCATACCAAGCTTCTAGCTGGGATGTATCTTTAGAATGGTATTACGATGACACTAGTTACTTCTCAGCGGCTGCATTTAATAAGGAAGTTGAAGACTTCATTTCTTCATCTACTGAAGAAGAGTCTTTATTCTTAGATAGCGGTGAGTATGTATTTAGTGTGCTTCGTCCTCGTAATGGCGAGACACTGAATGTTGAAGGTCTTGAACTAGCTTGGCTACATACTTTAGAAAATGGTTTTGGTATTCAAGCTAACGCCACTATCGTAAATTCAGATGCTGAATTTAGTCTGCCAGGTTTGGGGAACTCTCAAAACATTACGCTTTTCTATGAAAAAGATGCGTTCCAAGCCCGTGTAGCACTGAACAACCGTGAAACTTTCATGCAAGAAGCGGTAAGTTCACTAGGTGGTACTGAGCCTCTGTTCACAGAGACATATACCCAAGTGGATATGAGCGTAAGCTATGATGTTAATGAAACCGTTACCGTGTTCTTCGAAGGTATCAATATTACTGAAGAAGAGCTAACGCGTCGTGGTCGCCTATCTGAACACTTTGTACAACAAGTGAATGATGGTGCTCGCTATGCAGTTGGCGTACGTGCTAACTTTTAATTATACCTAGAATGAAAGAGGGGGGCATTCGCCCCCTTTTTAGTTGTTTCTTCTGCTGAGGAGTTTTTTGTGTCAGGCAGCTTAATCCAAATCATTGTTTTCTTCGTTATTACTGCGCTTATAGGTCTACTCACCTACATTAAGTGCCGCGGACATGGACACAGTAAGGCAAGTGAAACTAAAGAATACTTTCTAGCTGGCGGTGGTCTTACATGGATCTTTGTCGCGGGCTCTATTACGTTAACTAATTTAAGTACCGACCAATTAGTAGGTATGAACGGTAACCAAATGGCGTTACTGGCATGGTGGGAATTTGCAGCCGTTATAGGCTTAATAATCTTAGCCCGTATTTTCCTTCCTGTTTATTATCACTATCAATGCACAACTACTACCGAGCTTTTAGAGAAGCGTTACAACAACAAGCATATTCGTGCGCTTATTGGGCTGCTTTTCTTCTTAGGTAGCAGCCTTATATTTATGCCAGCGGTTATTTATTCTGGCTCTTTGTTCATGATTAACATGTTTAACCTAGACCTTCCACTCATGTATGTAGCTACAGCTTTTGCCATCATTGGTGCGTTGTATGCAATTTTTGGCGGGTTACGCGCGGTTGCGGTATCAGATACGTACTCGGGTGTTTTGTTGCTGGTTATGGCAATAGTTGTAGTGATATTGGCAATGGTAGCTATCGATTTTGATTTCTCAGGCATTCCTACAGAACGCTTAACATTAATTGGTGATGCAGACTCTCCTCTTCCATGGCAAACCCTATTAACCGGTATGATCTTCATTCAGACGTTCTACTGGAGTACCAATCAAACCATTACACAACGCGCTATGGCTGCCCCTAATATCAAAGAGGCACAGAAAGGCGTGTACGCAGCAGCGATCATTCGCTTTATCATTGTTCCTAGTATAATTGTTGTCCCTGGCATCATCTCATTCAAACTTTACGGTGACATAAACGATGCAGCCTACGGAACACTAGTTGGCGACGTTTTACCTGATTGGTTGTCGGGCGTTTTTGCAGCTGCGCTAGCGGCGGCGGTACTCACAACATATAACAGTAACTTAAACTCAGCCACGGCGTTATATGTATGCGATATACACGAAGCTTACGTGAACAAAAAGCCTGAAGTGGCCAAGTTAGGTGGAATTGTTACCGCAATTCTTACTGTAGTTTCACTGGTAATGGTGCCAATCTACGCGCAAGCCGAAAGTATCATTAACTTGTTACAACAACTCTATGGTTTGCTTAGCATGCCTATACTTTCTATTTTTATAGTCGGCTTGTTGTTTAATAATGTTAACCCGTATGCAGGCATTACTGCTGTTATCTTCGGCGTGTTACTTTATTCATTCTTTAGCTTCGTGCACGCACCTTTTGGTTTGCATTATATTCACCTTATGTTGGTTACCTTAATTTGCTGTATTGGTGTAGCCTTAGGTGTAAATAAACTCGTATTTAGACAGTCGGCGCAATGGCGTGGCAGATTGGTAGATGCAGACTAGGTAGCGCAGCGTATGACGCCGGTAAATAGTGTTGTTATTGTAGGCGGAGGCACGGCGGGTTGGCTTACTGCTGGTCTGCTGGCGGCTACCCACTCTAAACAAGGCTCCACCGGCGCACGCTTGTCTGTAAAGGTTATTGAATCTGATTCGATTCATCCTATTGGTGTGGGCGAAGGCACTTGGCCTACTATGCGCAGCACCTTAGCTAAAATAGGAATTGAAGAAGCTGCACTCGTCCAACAAGCGAGTGCGACCTTTAAACAGGCGAGTAAGTTTGTTCACTGGCACACTGAAGGGCAACGCACTGGATACTACCACCCCTTTAGCGCGCCTCAAGGCTCGGCCAGTGTAGATATAACCCCGTATTGGTTACACAACGACTCATTAAACGAGTATGCCTCAGATGTATGTTTTCAACCTAGCCTGTGCGAACAAGGTCTAGCCCCCAAATTAAAGGCCGATTCAAAGCAAAGCTTCAGTGCCAATTACGGCTATCATCTTGATGCCGGTAAATTCATTAACGTAATACGTGAACACTGTAAGAAAGTGTTAGGCGTCGAGCACATTATTGATGATGTCACCGATGTTGCTACTGATGACGCAGGCATAAAGCATGTCGTGACAAAAAATAATGACCATATTCGCGGTGATATTTTTGTTGATTGCACAGGTTTTAGTGCACGTCTTATCGAAAAAGCACTAGATGTTCCCATGGAAGACGCATCCTCTGTATTGTTTTCAGATTCAGCTTTGGTGCATCAAATTGCATATTCTGATGAACATCAGCCTATTGCTTGTCACACCCTATCTACCGCGCAAGAAGCTGGTTGGATATGGGACATTGGTTTGCAAAATCGCCGGGGCACGGGTTACGTTTATTCGTCAGAATTTCAATCCGATGATGAGGCAACTCAAACGTTTATGGCTTATCTAAAATCGATAAACCCTAACGAAGAGTTACCTTCTACTTTTAGAAAAATTAACTATAAAACTGGCTATAGAAAACGTTTCTGGGAAAAAAATTGCGTAGCTATAGGTTTATCTAGTGGCTTCTTAGAGCCCCTTGAGGCCTCTTCACTGATGTTAATTGAGCAAAGTGCAATTCAACTTGCTGAGCAATTACCCGCCTACACACAGGTAATGCCCCACGTGGCAAGCCGCTTTAATCGGGCGTTAACTAATAAGTGGCAAAGCACTATAGAATTTTTAAAACTACACTATGTTCTTAGTAATCGTAACGAAGACTTCTGGTTAGCAAACAGATCACCACAGAGCATTCCACAACGGCTAGCATCCTTGCTTGAAGAGTGGCAATACCGCCCTATTCTTGATAGCGACTTTACTGATACAGATGAGGTATTTAGCGCACAAAGCTATCGCTATATACTTTATGGAATGTCACATAAGACCAACTTGAGCCAGTATGGGGTTCTAGGGATTTTCCCCTCTAAAAAGACATAATCCTCTGTAGACCACACCAATAAATGGCTGCGGAGGTGGT